>CAZBWP010000001.1:0-8880 GCA_964495295.1 uncultured Rhodospirillaceae bacterium
GCGCACGTGGTCGAAGGACATGTAGGCGCCGACGCAGATGCCAACGAAGCCGAGCCCGAGGAACGCGACGATGATCAGCGGCAGGCCGATCAGAAAGAGCTGCACGCCCCAGGTGGCGACGAACAGCAGCGTCATGCCGACGTCCGGCTGGAGCAGCAGCACCCCGGCGACGGCGAGCATGACCGCGGTCGCGGCGACGTATCCGGCGAACCGGCCTTCCAGCCGGGCCTGGCTGATCAGGGCCGCGATGACCACCGCGAAGGCCGGCTTCAGGAACTCCGACGGCTGCAGCGAGAAGCCGCCGATGCGCAACCAACGTGTGGCGCCCTTGATCTCGGCGCCGCTGAACAGGGTGGCGACGGTCAACGCCAGCGCCACCACGAACACCAGCGCGGCGACGCGCCGAATGCCCCGTGGCGCCAGCATCGAGACGCCAAGCATCACCAGCACCGCCGCCGGCAGATAGGCCGACTGGCGCCGGGCGAAGTGGAACGCCTCCAGGCCGATCCGCTCGGCAACGGCCGGCGACGCCGCCATCGTCATCACCCCGCCGGCCAAGACCATCAGCAGGATGGCGCCGAGGATCCAGCGGTCGACCGTCCACCACCAACGGGCGAGGATGCTGGTATCGGTGCGGGCGAAAGTGGCGGTCACGACCCGAGCTCCTGGACCAGCGCCCGGAAGGCATCGCCGCGGGCCTCGAAGTCGCGGAACTGGTCGAACGACGCGCAGGCCGGCGAGAGCAGGACAACGGGGGCCCGCGCGCCGTTGCGGTACGCCTGGGCGTGCGCCGCGGTGACCGCGCGATCGAGAGTTTCGCTGATGGCGACCGGCACCGCCGATGCCAGCTCGCCGGCGAAGGCGGGGGCCGCTTCGCCGATCAGGTAGACGTGGCGAACGCGGTCGAGGTAGGGCCGCACCGCCGCCAGCCCGCCCGCCTTGGCGCGACCGCCGGCGATCCAGTAGATCGCATCGTAGCAGGCAAGGGCGCGCGCGGCAGCGTCGGGATTGGTCGCCTTGCTGTCGTTGACGTAGGCGACGCCGTCGATGGTGGTGATGAGCTCCTGGCGATGGGCAAGGCCGGGAAAGCTCCGGATCGCCGCGGCCACGGTCGCCGGCGCGACACCGAGGGCCCGCGCCGCGGCCCACGCCGCGGCGGCGTTCTGCGCGTTATGGGCGCCGGGCAGCGCCGGTGCCTCGGCGAGGCGGAGCACCGGCAGAGGATCGCCGCTGGCGGTGGCATCGAACAGCATGCCGTCGCGTGCAAAGACGCCGCCGGCGATGGCCGTCTCGCCGGAGACCGGGATGACCCGCGGCCCGCCGTCCCGGCGGCCGAGCGCATCGGCGATCGCTTGGCAGGCCGCATCGTCGACGCCGACGATGGCCGTGGCGTCCGGCCCCTGCCCGGCGAAGATCCGGCGCTTGGCGGCGACGTAGCCGTCCATGCCGCCATGCCGCTCCAGGTGATCGGGCGAGATGTTGAGCAACACCGCCACCCTGCACCCGAGGGACGGTGTCAGATCCAGCTGATAGGACGAGAGCTCGAGCACATAGACGCCGCCGGCATCGAGGGGTGCCAGCGCCAACGCCGGCACGCCGATGTTGCCGCCGACCGCACTGGAAATCCCCGCCGCCGCCAGGATGTGGCCGAGCAGCGCGGTGGTGGTCGACTTGCCGTTGGTACCGGTAATGCCGACGACGGTGGCGGCGGGACAGGCGCGGAGCAGGAGCTCGACGTCGCCGACGATCTCGCAGCCGGCGGCGCGCGCCCGCGTCACCAGCGGATGCGGCCTCGGATGGTCGAGCGGAATGCCCGGGCTGAGCACCAGCATGCCGACGTCGGACAGGTCCCGCGCGGCGATGTCGGTCACGGGGATGCCGGCCGCGGCGGCCGCCGTCCGCTGTGCCTCGACGTCGTCCCAGGCCAGCACCGGCAACCCGGCGGCGGTGAGCGCGCGGGCGGCGGCGAGGCCGCTGCGACCGAGGCCGAGCACGGCGACCGGGCGGATGGGAAGGATGCCGAGGTCGATCATCGCCGCCATCCTCACCTGAGCTTCAGCGTCGACAGCCCGGCGAGCGCCAGGATGGAGGCGATGATCCAGAAGCGGATGACGATGGTCGGCTCGGCCCAGCCCTTTTTCTCGAAGTGGTGGTGCAGCGGCGCCATCCGGAACACGCGGCGGCCGGTCAGCTTGAACGAGGCGACCTGGACGATCACCGAGACCGTCTCGAGCACGAACAGGCCGCCGACGACGGCGAGGACGATTTCGTGCTTGGTGATCACGCCGACGGTGCCGAGCGCGCCACCGAGGGACAGCGAGCCGGTGTCGCCCATGAAGACGCGGGCCGGCGGCGCGTTGAACCAGAGGAAACCGAGCCCGCCGCCGACGAGCGCGCCACAGAACACGGCGAGTTCGCCCGATCCGGGCACGTAATGGATCTGCAGGTAGTTGGAGAAAACGGCGTTGCCGACCAGGTAGGCGATCAACGCGAACACGCCGGCGGCGATCATCGCCGGAACGATGGCGAGGCCGTCGAGACCGTCCGTCAGATTGACGGCATTGGACGAGCCGACCATCACCAGGGCGGCGAGCAGGGCAAACGCCCAGCCGAGGTCGAGCAGGAGGTTCTTGAAGAACGGCACGGCGAGCATCTGTCGCAACGGCTCGGGCGTCAGCCACGTGATGACAATGGCGGCGACGACGGCAATCGCCGTCTGCATGAGCAGCTTGAACCGGCCGGGCAGTCCGCGACTGTTTTTCAGGACCACCTTGCGATAGTCATCGAGGAAGCCGATGGCGCCATAGCCGATGGTCACGGCGAGGGCGACCCAGATGAAGCCGTTGGTCAGATCCGCCCAGAGCAGGGTCGACAACGTCATCGCCGTCAGGATGAGGAAGCCCCCCATGGTCGGCGTGCCGCGCTTGGTGAGGAGGTGCGTTTCCGGGCCGTCTTCGCGGATCGGCTGGCCGCCGTTCTGCCGGATCCTGAGCTGGCGGATCAGCCAGGGACCGAGCAGGAAGCTGATGATCAGCGCGGTCAGCACGGCGCCGCCCGAGCGGAACGTCAGATAGCGAAAGACGTTGAACAGGGAGATGTCGTCGGCGAGCGGAAACAGGAGATTATAAAGCATTCGGCGCCTCCTGGTCTCCGCCCGCGGCGCTGGCAGTGGTCGACGATGTCGTGGCGGCGGCCGTCAGCGCCTGCACGACGGCGCTCATCCGGCTGCCGGCCGAGCCCTTGACGACGACCACGTCGCCGGCCCGCAATTCCGCCAGCAGCATCGGGATCAGCGCGTTCGCGTCGGGCGCATGCGCGCCCCGCGCCGCGATGGGCAGCGCGTCGTAGAGATGCCGCATCAAGGGACCGGCGCAGAACACGCGGTCGACGTTGCACTCGATCAGCGTCGCCGCGAGGCCGACGTGGATGTCCGACGCGTCGTCGCCCAGTTCCAGCATGTCGCCGATCGCCGCGATCCGGCGGCCGCCGGGCGCCGGGACGGCGCGGGCGAGAACCGCGAACGCAGCAGCCATGGACACCGGGCTCGCGTTGTAGCTGTCATCGATCAGGGTAA
This sequence comes from uncultured Rhodospirillaceae bacterium, assembly GCA_964495295.1. Lineage (GTDB taxonomy): Bacteria > Pseudomonadota > Alphaproteobacteria > Rhodospirillales > Defluviicoccaceae > CAZBWP01. Next base: position 3,575 of record CAZBWP010000001.1, read on the forward strand.
TCGGGCCGGCGGGTAACAGAAGGCGGAGACGCTGGCCGCGGCCCTTTGGCAGGCCGAATTGACGCAACGCGGCAACCGCCGTCCGAATATTGCCGCCGACGGCGGAGACGGTTGCGAGGACACACAAGCTGTTCTGCACCCAATGGGCGCCGGCGACCGGCAGATCGTAGTCGATGCGCTCGCCGGCAATGTCGGCGCTAACGCGCGAGCCGTCGTCGCGCAGGTCGGCGCTGACCAGCCGCACGCCGGCTTCGGGATGCCGCCCGAAGGCGATAATCCGCTCGATGCCGGCGGCGCCGGCGGCGGAGGCCAAGCGTGCGAAATGCTGGTTGTCCCGGTTGAGGACGGCGATCCCGCCGGGCTCGACCCCATCGAAGATCTCGGCCTTGGCGGCGGCGATCTCCTGCACCGACGTGAAATGCGCCTTGTGGACCGCCTCGACGGCGGTGATCACGGCGACGTGCGGGCGCGCAAGCCGGCTGAGCGGGCGGATCTCGCCAGGGTGGTTCATGCCCATCTCGAAGACGGCATAGCGGGTTTCGCGCGGCAGTCGGACGAGGCTGAGCGGCAGGCCCCAGTGGTTGTTGAGGCTGCCCTGGGTCGCGTGGGTCGGCCCCAGGGAGCCGAGACAGACGCGCAACGCCTCCTTGACACCGGTCTTGCCGACGCTGCCGGTGACGCCGACGATCCGCGCGGCACTGCGGGCGCGCGCGGCGCGCGCCAACGCGCGGAGCGCCGCCAGGGTGTCGCCGACCACCAGCCGGGGCCGTGATGGATCGACGGCGCCCGGATCAACAGCGCCTGGACCTTTGGAGACGAGCGCGGCCGAAGCGCCACGCGCGAAGGCCTCATCGACGAAATCGTGACCGTCAAAGGTGGGGCCGGCGATCGCCACGAACAGGTCGCCTGCCGCCAGGGTGCGGCTGTCGATGGAGACGCCGGTCGCGATCCAGTCGCCGGTCGAACGCCCTTCGGTCGCTGCTGCCGCCTCCGCCGATGTCCACAGGGGCTCCGGCGCAATTCCGGTCGGATTCACCATCCCGCGGCCTCCACCGCCCGGCGGATCTCGACGGCATCGTCGAACGGCAGCACCCGATCACCGACGATCTGTCCGGTCTCGTGTCCCTTGCCGGCGACCAGAAGCACATCGCCCGCCGCCAGATCGGCGATGCCGACCTCGATGGCTTCGCGGCGATTGCCGATCTCCCGTGCCATCGGACAGGCGGCGAGCACCTGCCGACGGATGACGGCGGGATCCTCGCCGCGCGGGTTGTCGTCGGTGACGATGACGAGGTCGGCGCGGTCCGCGGCAGCGGCGCCCATCAACGGGCGCTTGCCGGCATCGCGGTCGCCGCCGCAGCCGAGGATGACCACGAGGCGCCCCGGCGTGTGCGGCCTGAGCGCGTCCAGCACGGTCGCCAGCGCATCCGGCGTATGGGCATAGTCGACGTAGACGGCGGCGCCGTCGCCGCGCATCGCCATCCGCTGCAGGCGGCCGGGCACCGGTTCAAGATCGACCAGCGCCGACACCACCCGTCCCGAGTCCTCGCCGGTGGCGATGGCGAGCGCCGCCGCCGTGAGCGCGTTGGTTGCCTGAAAGCCGCCGACGAGCGGCAGCATGATGGTGTGTCGGGTGCGCCCGCCATTGTCGATGGTGAGGCGCTGACCATCCGGACGCGGCTCGGCGGCAACGAGACGCAGCGTCTCGCCGCGGCTCCCGACCGTGAGCAGCCTGAGGCCGCGGGCGCGGGCCGCGGCGATCACCTCGGCACTGCCGGCGGCATCGGGATCGAGGACGACGGCGCCATCATCCCTGAGGAGATCGGTGAACAGCCGGAGCTTGGCGGCGCGGTAGGCGGCCATGCTGCCGTGGTAGTCCAGGTGATCGCGGCTCACGTTGGTGAACGCCGCCGCGGCGAGGCGGACCCCATCGAGGCGGTATTGCGCGAGGCCGTGGCTCGATGCCTCCATGGCCAGGCGGTCGATCCCGGCGTCGGCGAGCATCGCCAGGGTTTCGTGCAACTCGACCGGGTCCGGTGTGGTCAAGTTGCCGGGCCGGCTCACGCCCGGCGCCTGGACGCCCAAGGTGCCGAGTGCGGCGGCAGACCTGCCCAGCAGCGTCCAGAGCCGCCAGAGGAACCAGACGACGGAGGTCTTGCCGTTGGTGCCGGTGACGGCGCAGACGGTTTCGGGCTGGCGACCGAAGAAGCGGGCGGCAAGCAGGGCGAGGCGGCGGTGCGGATTGGCGTCAACGATCAGTGGAACGCGCGTCGACATGGCCGCTGGCAGGTGCGTCCCCTCGGGGGCCAGCACCGCAGCGGCGCCGCGGGCGAGCGCTTCGCCGATGAACGCGCGCCCGTCGAAGCGCGTGCCGGGCAGCGCCGCGAACAGATACCCCGGCGCCACCCGGCGGGAGTCGCTAGTCAGTCCGGTGATGTCGATCGGTCTCGCCGCCGTCGCCTCCACAGATACGGGACTGGATCCATCCATCAGGTCACTCAGCCGCAAACCGGCGCCCCTGTACGTCGTCGAATGCCTGTCGAAGGGAGACGTTGATCGGCGTCTTCTGCCAACGCAAAGCCGGGTTTCCGGCCGCCGCGTCGGCCGCGATGATGTCCTCGACAACCGGCTCGACCCCCAACACCGGCGCGATCCGCGCGGCGATGCGGGCGAACGCGGGAGCCGCCACCCAACCACCGGTGGCGTAGTACTGGGTCTCGGCGGTTCCCTGCGGCTCGTCGACCATGGCGAGGATCAGGAATCTCGGCTGATCGATCGGGAAAACGCCGATGAACGACGAGAGCAACGCCTTGCGCTGGTAGCGGCCGCGTTCGGACTTTTCCGCCGTTCCGGTCTTGCCGCCGATGCGCAGACCGGCAGCGTCGGCGTTGCGGCCGGTGCCGTTGAGCACGATCAGTCGCATCAGCGCCCGCACCTCGTGCGACGTCGCCTCGGAAATGATGCGTCGGCCGGCGCGCGGCGGACCGTCCTGGCGGATGATCGTCGCCGGCCGGTATTCGCCTCCGTTGGTGACGGCGGCGACGGCGCTGGCCAGGTGCAGCGGCGTCACCGCAATGCCATGCCCGAAGCCGATGGTCATGGTGTTGATATCCCGCCACGGTCTGGGGAAGAGCGGCTGCTCGACGCCGGGCAGTTCCACCGGCGAACGCTGCAGCAGGCCCATGGCGTCGAGGTACTGGCGCTGGCGCTCGCCCCCCACCGCGATCGCCATCTGCGCCGCCCCGATGTTGGAGGAGTGGAGCATGACTTCGGGCACGCTCAGCCAGCGGTTCTGGGCGTGGAAATCGCGGATCCGGAAGCCCGCGACCTGCAGCGGACGGCTGGCGTCATAGCCGCCGTTCAGGGAGGTGGCGCCGCTGTCGAGGGCCATCGCCGAGGTCAGGACCTTCATCGTCGATCCCATCTCGTAGACGCCCTGAGTGACCCGGTTGAAGGAGCCAACGGGACCAGCGATGGTCGGATCGTTGGGGTCGAAGTCCGGCAGCGACACCATGGCCAGCAACTCGCCGGTGGTGACGTCGAGGACGACGGCGGCGGCACCGATGCCGCGGAAGGTCCGCATCGCCGTGAGCATCTCCTCGCGCAGGATGTGCTGCACGCGGACGTCGATCGACAGTTGCACCGACTCACCGTCGGCGAGGCCTGCGTCGAACGACTGCTCGATGCCGGCGAGCCCCCGGTTGTCGACATCGGTGAAGCCAACCACGTGCGCGCCGACCACTCCCTGCGGATAGACCCGCCGTTCCACCATTCGGAAGTGGATGCCCGGCAGTCCGAGCGCGTTGACGGTGTGGTGCTCCGACGGCGTCAAGGCGCGCCGCAGCCAGACGAAGCGGCCGCCGCGGGTCAGCTTTCTGAAGACGTCGTCGCGGTCGAGGTCGGGCAGCACCTCGACCAGACGATCGGCGGCACCCTCCGGATCGAGGACCTCGGATGGATCGGCATAAAGGGCCGCGGTCGGCAGGCTGGTCGCCAGCAGGACGCCGTTGCGGTCGGTGATCGCGCCGCGCGCCACCTGCCACTGGGCCGGCGCAAAGGCCACCGGGACGGCGGGAACACCCCCCGTCGTGACCGCCACCAGTTGTCCAGCGACGACGACGAACGCCAGGGTGAACAGCAAGCCGACAACCATCAGCCGGTCGCGCGCGGTTTCCAGCGCTTTCGCCCGGACGCCCTCCAGGCGGACATGCGCGGCAGCGGGTAGGGCAGATCTCATTGGACGATCTCCGTTCCCAGAACAACGGCGGCGGCGGCCGGGCTGCGGGTCCAGTCCGCGACGTCGCCGCCTTGGGGTATGTCGGTCTGTTCGCGCGGCGCCCGGAGCACGGCGAACGAGCCGACTTGGCGGGGGGCCAGGGGCGCCAACTCCAGGTGCCTGCGCGCCAGGCGCCGAAGCCGCTCGGGTTCGGTCAGGTAGCTCCACTCGGCCTCGAGGACGTGGATCGCCCGATGCTCGCCGGCGATTTGAGTTTGCAGGTTGAAGAGTTGCGCCTCGAGATCCTGGACCGCGTACTTGACCCGGAACAGCACCGCCGACAAGCCGACGGCGACCACGAGAAACAACAGCGTCGTCGTTCGCAGCAGTTTCGCCCAGCGGGTCATGCGGCCCTCCTTGCCTGGCGCGGGGATCGGTCGGGACCCGGCCACGCCGGGGCCGCGGTCCGTTCGGCGGCGCGCAGTCGCGCCGAACGCGCCCGGGGATTGGCCGCGACCTCGGCCGCGGTCGGCCGCAGCGCCCGGCGGGTCAACAGCGTGAAACTGGGCGCCGCGATCGTCGCCTCGGGCTGATGCCGTGACGGGCGCGGTCCGGTGCCGCTGCGGTCACGCAGGAAGGCTTTCACCCGGCGGTCCTCCAGCGAATGATAGGAGACGACACAGAGTCGCCCGCCGGGACGCAGCACCCGCTCGGCGGCGGCGAGGCCTCGATCGAGTTCGCCGAGTTCGTCATTGACGGCGATGCGCAGCGCCTGAAAGGTGCGCGTCGCCGGATCCAGCCCGTCCACCGCTTTCGGCACCACGCGGCGCACCACGTCGGCGAGCAGGGCGGTGCGGGTGATCGGTGACTTGGCGCGCTCGCGGCAGATGGCGGCGGCGACATGACGGGCACCCCGTTCCTCGCCCAGGTCGCGGATCAACCGGGCCAGCGCCACCTCGCTCAAGCTGTTGACCAGGTCGGCGGCGGTCTCCCGCCCTTCGGCATTGCCCGCCATCCGCATGTCGAGGGGGCCGTCGGCGCGGAAGGAGAAGCCGCGGTCCGGCTGATCGAGTTGCGGCGACGACACGCC
>CAZBWP010000001.1:8980-53704 GCA_964495295.1 uncultured Rhodospirillaceae bacterium
CGGCGCGGAAGGAGAAGCCGCGGTCCGGCTGATCGAGTTGCGGCGACGACACGCCGAGATCGAAGGCGACGCCGTCGACGACGGCAACACCGGCCTCGGCGAGTGCCTGGTCGAGTTCACCGAAGCGACGGACGATGAGGCGCAGGCGCGCGCTGAACTGTCGCAGCAGCGCACCGTTGCGGCGCTCCGCCTCGGGGTCGCGATCGAGCGCCACGACCTGACAGGGGGCGGCCTCGAGGATCGCCCGCGCGTAGCCGCCATCGCCGAAGGTGGCATCCACATAGAGGCAGCCATCGCGCGGCGCCAGCAACGCCACGGCTTCCGCCAGCATCACGGGGACGTGCGCTGCGGCCATCACACCGACTTCTCCTCTTGCGGCCTGAGCTTCAGCGTGGCGCCGCGGGCGCGCGCCCGGTCGAGGGTGTTGCTGCGCAGCGCCGCATGCCTCTCCGGGCTCCAGATCTGAAAGCGGCTGCCGTGACCGACGAACAGCGCCTGCTCGGTAATGCCGGCGTGGGCGATCAGTTCCGCCGGCAGCGAGGTGCGGCCTTCCGGATCGAAGCTGAGCTGATGAGCGTTCTCGAGGATCGTCACGACGAAGTCGTCCTGCTCGTCCGAGAACAGGGCGAGTTCATCGATGCTATCGGCGACACGGGCCATGAACGATTCGCTGCACGCCTCGATCGCCGGCTCCTTGAACGACGGATACGCATAGAAGCCGGTGGCCTCACCGTCCTGCGCCGCGAGGAAATCGCGAAAAGGCTTCGGCACCGACACGCGTCCTTTGCGGTCGATCTTGTTCGTGTGCTTGCCGACCAACAGAGCCATTTCGGCCCCACAGTTCTTGTCTGATCCAGATGTCGGCGGAATGGGGACGTGACCCCGTGCGCCGTCTCGCTCCCGCCATCCATCGCCATTTGGTGGGATACCATGGGAAATGGTGGGGGTCAATGGGAGGAGATACGATTCAGAAGTTAACAGTGTCTTTCCGGCAACTTTTTGGTCGACGTGACGAAGTTCCCCGCAAGCTCGTTCCGAGGACCGGCATCCGAAGGGCAGTAATCCTTGGATGTCCGGAGGGCGAACGGTTGTGAGGGATTTGTGCGACGACTGACGCACCCGCATGTTCTTGCTATGTTCCGCTTCGAAGCAGCGCGCCTTGCCCGCGCGTCCGGCGAATCGCCCCATCGATCGGCCGATGGGGGAGAGCGGGTTGGGAATGGGAAAAGCCTGCCAGACGGCCTGTAAGCCGGGTTCTGTCCCCGCGCCGAGCGCGGGGGATGGCCATTCATCTGGGACGCCCGTTACCGGACGCCTCGCGCGACCGACCCGGACAGCGGCGCGAGAACTCGCCTGCCGGTGTTGAGCCGGCGTGCCATCCCTATTTGGTCTTGCTCCCGGTGGGGTTTACCGTGCCGTCCCCGTCGCCGGGGCCGCGGTGCGCTCTTACCGCACCCTTTCACCCTTGCCCGGTGGCGACGGCGCGACGTGCGCGCCGGCGGCCGGGCGGTCTACTCTCTGTGGCACTTTCCCTGGGGTCGCCCCCGCCGGGTGTTACCCGGCACCGCGTTCCCGTGGAGCCCGGACTTTCCTCCCCCGCCCGCGATGCCTCACGAACGAAGGCGGCCATCCGGCCGTCTGACAGGTAGCTAACGTATCCCGGTCGGGCGTGGCGTCAAGGCCGTTGGCCAGGCGCGGGGACGCCCTCGTCGATGAGTTCGAGCAGCCCGCGCAGCCGGCGGGCGGTCTCGAAATCGATGCGGCCGGTCACGCGGGACGGACGGAAGTGGCGCTGGAAGGCGCGCAGGGCCGCCGCCCCATCGGCGACATCCCAGCCGAAGCGATGCAGCATGTCCCGCACCACGTCCGGATTCATCAGGCAGGTATCGGAGTCCGCCGGCCACAGCCCGACGCCGGCGGCGGCAAGGCGCGGCCAGTCGAACAGCTCGCCCGGATCCATCTTGCGGGTCGGCGCCACATCCGCATGGCCGACGACATTGCGCGCCGGGATCCCATGGCGCGCGACGATGGCCGCCGCGAGGTCGATGGTCGCGGCCATCTGCGCCTCCGGAAACCCCCGATAGCCGAACTCATGGCCCGGGTTGACCAGTTCGATGCCGATCGAGCGGGCGTTGATGTCGGTCGCTCCCCGCCAGAACGCGACACCGGCATGCCAGGCCCGCCGCGCCTCGTCCACCAGCGACCAGACCGTTCCATCCTCATCGACGAAATAGTGGGCGCTGACCTTGGCCGCCGGGTCGCACAACCGCTCCAGGGCCGCGGCCGCCGTCCGCATGCCGGTGTAGTGCAGCACGAGCATCTCGACCGACTGGCCCGGTGGCCGGGCATCGTGGTTGGGGGACGGACGGGTCTGCGTCACAGGCCGGCCGCGGCGCGCCGCGGTCCCGGTTTCAGGAACTGGATCATGGCCACTCCGGCGATGGTGACGAAGCCACCGACGATGGTGCGCACCGTCAGCGGCTCGCCCAGGATGGCAGCCGCCAGCAGCACGGCGAGCACCGGCGACAGCAGCATCAGCGGCACGACGCGGTTCACTTCGTACTTGCCGATCAGATAGTACCAGAGACCGTAGCCGATAATCGAGGCGCCCAGCGCCATGAAGACGACGGCTCCCCAGCCGCGCCAGTCGGCGGCCAGCGCCGCCTCCAGCTGGCCGCTTTCCAGAACCAGCGACGCGAGAAACAGTTGCGGCGCCGCGAGCAGGCCGAGCCAACCGTTGAGCACGAACGGGCTGATCGGACTGAGACGCTTGACGAAGATGTTGGCGGCCGCCCAGGCGAAGGCCGCAACCACCACCATGGCGAAATGCAGCGCGCTCGGCGTGCGCGACGGATCGCCGGCGAGGACGTAGACGCCGGCGAAGGCAATGGCGAGGCCCGCCAGTTGCCACGGCGCCATGCGTTCGCCGAAAGCGAGCCATGCGAGCAGGGTGCTGAACGGCACGGCCAATTGCGTCGCGATCGCCGCCGGGCCGGCGTCGACACCACGCAGGCCCGAGAACAGCAGGCCGAAATGCAACAGCCCCATGACTACCGAGACGATCAACATGGTCCGCCAGCGCGGTCCCAAGCGGCGGAGGAAGGCCAGCAACAGGACCGCGACGAGGCTGAAGCGGAGGGACAACATGAACAACGGCGGCAACTGGCCGACGCCGACCTTGGCGACGACGAAATTCAGCGCCCAGATCAGCACGACGGTCATCGCGGCCGCCCAGTCGATGGCCCTCACCGGCCGTTGCTCACGAGTCGCACTCCGGTGCCTGTGGCGGGCGAACGCCGGCCGGCGGCTATTTCAGCCCCCGCTCTTTTTCGATGGTGTCATAGGCGGCGTTGATCGCCGCCATCTTTTCGTTGGCGACGTCGACGAATTCCTGCGGCATGCCCTTGGCGATGAGCAGATCGGGGTGGTTCTCGCGGATCAACCGGCGATAGGCGGCCTTGATCTCATCGTTGGACGCGGTCCGCGCGACCCCGAGGATCGTGTACGGATCGGGGGCCGCCGGGCTCGCGTACATGTCACGCAGCCGGTTGAAACGGCGCGCGTCCAATCGAAAGATCGCGGCGACGCGCCATAGGTAGGCGAGTTCCACCGGGCTGATGACGCCATCGGCGCGGGCGATGTGGAACAGTCCGGCGAGCAGTTCCTCCAGCACCTGCGGTTCGCTGCGGAACAGCAGGGCCACCTGTTGGGCATAAGGCTCGAAGCCGCTCGCATCCCGCTTCGCCTCATCGAAAACGCGGGCGACATTGCGCATTTCGTGCGGCGGGATCCTGAAGATCTCCTTGAACGCGTCGACCTCGGCGCGGGTGACGACTCCGTCGGCCTTGGCCATCTTGGCGCCAAGCACGACCACGGCAACGGAGAACGCCACCTGGCGAGCGGTCGCGCTGCGCTCCGCCGCCGCCTCGCTGTCCTCCTCCGGCGCGTGCTCGAGCAGGCCGGGTTCCGCGCGGATCCTGTCGACGGCGTGGCCGGCGACAGCGCCAATGATCGCGCCGAGCGGCCCGCCGAGCACCAACCCGGCGACGCCGCCAATGACTTTCCCCCAGATGCTCATGACACCCTGATGTGCCCCTGTTTCGTCGCGCGGCAGATTAGCCGGGCGCGATGCCGCGGGAAAGCACGCGCGTCCGGGCGTCCCCTAAGCTCCACGCGCCCCGACCAGCCGCCGGTAAACCGGCGCCAGCAGCGCCGGCAGAACGTAGATCGGAATCTGCGCCATGGCGAAATAGAGAAAGACGTCCGCGTGGACGCCGGCCGGCAGGACCGCCAGCACCACCGCCATGTTGCGGTTGCCGCTGATGAAGGCGGTGGTCACGGCGCGCCGCCGATCGAGCCAGGCGAAGGCGAGGCCGCCGGCGACCTGGAGGGCCAGATTGACGGCGATGGCCGTGGCGGCGACGGTCAGCACCCACGCCGGGTCGGCCAGCAGCCGATCGGCGACGCCGTCCATGATAGCGATGGCGAAGGTGAGCAGCAGCACCACCGCGGCGACGTCGAGACCCGCCGCCGCGTCCTTCAGACGGGATTGGCCGAGGCCGTGGCGTAGCACGGCGGCGACCACGAGGGCGCTGCCGATGAAGGCGAGGAGGGACAGCATCAGGTGGGCAACGGTCACCTGGAGCCCGAGGCCGAACAGTGCGACACCGGTCGCCGGCAGCAGCAGCGGCGCAACGAGGGTCGCCGCCACCATCACCAGCAAGGCCAGCGCGCCATCCAGTCCGAGCAGCACGGCGAGCGCCGGCGCCGAGATGATGGGCGGCACCGCGGCCACCAGCACCAGCGCCGTCGACAACCCCGGCGCCGGCGCGAGGCCGGCAACGATGAGGGCCATCAACGCCGGGCAGACGATCAGCAGCCAGCCGACGATCAGCAGCGCCGGCCCCGGGCGGCGGGCGTGACGCAGGACGTCAGCCCAGTCGATCCGCAGGAGCGCCAGCAGCAGCAGTCCCCACACCGCCGGTGTCAGCATCGGACGCAGCAGCGCCGCCGCATCCGGCAGCAGGAGGCCAGTGAAGACTCCGGCCGCCAACAGGTTGGTGGCTCGCCGCGCAAGCCAAGCCAGAACGGCGCGCACGCCCGCTCCTCCGACGCGTTGCAGAGGACGACGATGGTAGCGGACACCGCCACCGAGGCAACCCCGTGTGCGAACGACACCCGGGAGGGCGGCGCCGTCGCCGCGCGGCGCACGATGTCAACGCACGCCGGGGTTGCCGGCCGGTGTCGGGATTCTTTACACGGCCGACCGGCCACTCGAGCTCCCGCAAGTGACTGATACTCAATATCAATCAGGTGCGGCACCGGCGGCGAGACGGGACCGGCGCGGCGCGGGGTGTCGGGATTCTTTACACATCCGAGCCATCGATCTTCGCCCCAAGATCGCAATGCACTGATTCTAATAACAAAAACTACATGGCATAATTATTGCTTCATCGATGGCAGGTTGAATCCGTAGTCAAGGGAGGTAGGTCATGTCGCATCTGCGTGGAGTTCTTGCCCGTCTGTCGAGCCTGCTCGGCGCGCTCGTCCTGACGGTCATCACCGTCGCGCCGGCGTTCGCCGGCGGTGCACTCGGCGGCCCGCTCGGAATTGCCTTCGGCAACGATCTCAGCGTCTCGGTGCCGATCGTCGAGGGCGGACTGCTGGCCCTGCTCGCCGGTGGTGTGGTCGGCGGCGTCTTTCTGGCCCGGCGCAAGCGCTGAGGCAGACGGCGATGGCCCGACCCCTGGGTCGGGTCGCGATCACGGCTTGAGCGACGGCGGGCGGAGGCTTTCCGCACCGCCGTCGCCGGCCGACGGCGCCACAACAGCGCGACTTATTCCGAAGGTAAGCACGCCGTGACCGAGGTCCTGTCACCCGTCGTTCCGTTCGCCTTCTATGGCACGGTGATGCTGCTCGCCGTCGTTGAGTTGCTGCGGCCGTGGCGCGCGCAGTCCACCGACCTGGGTCGGCGCTGGCTGACGAACATCGGCTTGTGGGTCGGCAATCAAGGGATCCTCTGGCTGGTGTTGCCGATCACCGTCCTGGCCGTTGCGCAAACCGCCCATGAGCAGGGGGCCGGGCTGCTGAATATGGCGCCGCTGCCGGACGCCCTTGCCGTGATACTCGGTCTCTTGATTCTGGACCTCGTCAAGTACGCAGAACATCGCATGTCCCACGCCTTGCCGATCCTGTGGCGGTTGCATCGCGTTCATCACTCCGATGTCGACGTGGACTTCACCACCGCCCAGCGGCATCATCCCCTGGAATCGCTGCTGGGCGGCCTCGTCATGCTGGCGGTCGTCTATGGGGTGGGCGTGCCGTCCCTGGCGGTGGTTCTCTACATGCTGGCCGCCGGCAGTGTCGCCCTGATCTCGCACGCCAACCTGCGCCTGCCGGAGGCGATGGACCGGGCGGCCCGGCTGGTCCTCGTCACGCCGATGAGCCATGGCGTCCACCACTCGGCCCGCCGCCTTGAGACCGACAGCAACTTCGGCTTGGTGTCGACGATCTGGGACCGGCTGTTCGGAACCTATCGATCGCCGCAACACCAAGAGGATCGCGACCGCGTCCTCGGGCTCGAGTATTTCCGCGGCGGCCGCGACGCCCGGCTCGACCGGGTGCTGCTGCAGCCGTTCCTGGCGGTGGAGACGCCGCAGACGGTTCCGGCCGCCCGCGCCGATGCCGCGACGCCGAACCAGCGGTTCGCCGGATGACGACCTCGGCGCACGGAAAGCCGCCCCTGCTCGCGCCGCTTGCCGTCACGCCGCTCGGCACCGGCCGCTGGCGGCTGGCGCTGCTGGCGCTGGCGGGCAGTCTGCTGCTCCTGCTGATCGGGCAGGCAGCCACCGTCGAGACGCTGGTCCAGGCGTGGTCGCGCTCCGCCATCTACCGCATGAGTTGGTTGGTGCTGCCGGCGCTCGGGTATCTCCTCTGGCTGCACCGGCACCGCTTGGCCGCCACGCCGCCGGCGCCGACATGGCTCGGCATGCTCGCGGCCTTGGCCGCCGCCGCCCTGTGGCTCGCCGCCGACGTGATCAACATCAATGCCGGCCGGCAGGCGGCCCTCGTCGCCGCCACCGGCGCGATCGTACTCGCGGCCGTCGGATGGCGCGCAACCCTGCGCCTGTTGCCGTTCCTCGCCCTCCTCGTCTTCGTCGTGCCGACCGGAACGTTGATGCTGGAGCCGCTCAAGCACGTCGCCGTCGCCATCGTCGAAGGGTTCGGCACGCTTTTCGGGTTACCCGTCGAGTCGCAAACATTCGTCGTGTACGTTGGCGCGCACCGCTATGTGGTGATCGACGATTGCGCCGGCCTGCCCTTTCTGTGGATCGGCCTGTTCCTTGGCCTGTTCTTCGGCCTGCTGCTGTTCCGGACACCGTGGAAGATCGCGGCGCTCACCGTCACCGGCGGCCTGTTCGGGATCGCGGCCAACAGCCTGCGGATCATCGCCATCCTGCTTGTCGACTGGATCGACGGCACGCAGATGGAACTCGCGGGCCACGTTCCCTTTCAGTGGCTGACGCTCGGCCTGACGGTTGCCTTGATGCTGGCGCTGGTGGCGTTTCTTCGCCCGGATCCGGCTGAGCCAGCGCTAAATCCAGGACCAGAGCAAGAGCCGGCCGTCGGCGCAGCGGCATCGGTGGCGGCAGCCGGAGCGTCGCCGCGGCCGGCGTTCATCTGGCCCCTGCTCGCCGCGGCGGTGGTCGCATCGGCGCCGCATCTCGTCCCGGCGACACCACAGGCGCCGCGTGCCGCATCCATGGCGCTGACGCTGCCCGATGTCCTGGTCGATTGGACGCGGGCGGCAGAGGAGAGCGATTGGCGACCGGTTGCCGCTGGCGACGTCGCACAGCTCGGCGCCTCCTACGATCGCGGCGACGAGCGGATCACGGTGTTCGTCGTCGAGGCCATGTCGCCGCAGGGCAAGGTCTCCGGCGACGCCGTCGACTTGATCGGCGATCGCAAATGGATGACGGCGGACACCGGCCTCGTCGAGGCCTGCACCGCCGACCGATGCCTGCCCGTCCGGCACCTCCGGCTGGTGTTGCGGCAGAGCCCGCGCGTCCGCCACGTCTACGCGACGTTTTCGCTCGGGGACAGGGTCGTGGCGTCACCGCTGACGCTGCGGTTGCTGCGCGGCTGGACCGAGCGGCTCGGCGAGCCCGCGCATGCACGGCTCATTGCCGTCGCGACGGAAAACCCAATTGGGCTGTCGGTCGCCAATCAGGCCGTCATCCTGGACACGCTCGCCCGTCTCGGGCGGTGACGACACGCTCGCCCATCTCGGGCGGTGACGACCGGTCACGCGCCGGCTGCACCCGCCCGCTCGGCTGTCGCGATCGACTGGATGCGGTCGCGCCGCTGACGCCACAGGTCGCGCCCAGGCGTGTCGATCAGCTGGGCGATTGCACCGACAACAGCATCCCCCACTGCGGCAATCGCCGCGCCGGGATCGCGGTGCGCGGCTCCCGGCGGTTCGGGCACGATGCCGTCGATCAGGCCGAGATCGGCGAGTTCCCGCGCCGTCGGCTTCAGCGCCTCGGCCGCGGCCTTGACCTGTGTCGGATCCTGCCACAAGGTTTCGGCCGCGCGTTCCGGGGTCACCGGATAGGCCACGGCGTACTCCAGCATCAGCGTCCGGTCGGCGATCGTCAGCGCATATCCCTCGTCGCCAACCGCCTCGCCGACGACGACGGACACCAGCGGCGCGCGCAAGGCCAGGGCGGCCTCGATGCAGCCGGCGAGCGCGAGCGCCCGCGCCGCATCTGCCGGAGCCAGCGCGGGCACGTCGACGAACGCGACCAGCGGCAGCACCAGCCGGTCGGCGAGACGGATCAGCCGCTCGACCTTGCGGAATCCGGCGGCGCCCGGGCCACCGTCGCGGACGCGGCGATCGGTCGCCAGCGTGACGACGGAATAGCCGCCGAGGCGGCCGAGCCCGCCCAGGAGTCCGGAGTCGTCGTCAAGCAGCGGATCGCCGGCCAACGGCACGAACGGTTCGGTCAGACCGCGCAAGACATCGACCGCTGACGGACGCTCCGGGTGGCGTGCCACTTGCACCGTCTGCCAAGCACCCAGACGGCGGTAGACCTGACGCAGCACGCGATCGCGCCGCGCCTTGAGCTTCGAGGCATCCTCGGCGTCGCCGAGGCGCTCGATCCGCGCATCGATGTCGGCGATCGGCTTTTCGAAGTCGAGATAGGTGCGCATGGCTGGGGCTCCGACCGGTCAGCACCGTTGACGCCGGCGCGGGCTCCGGCGCCCGATCACCGCGACCGCCCGGCGGGATTGCCGGCCGCCGGCGTGGCGAGCGGGTGCGCGCCGTGGACCAGCGCTTTCAGGCGGGCGTCGAGGACGTGCGTGTAGATCTGGGTGGTCGCGATATCGGCGTGGCCGAGCATTTGTTGCAGGCTCCGCAGGTCGGCGCCGTGGGCAAGCAGATGGCTCGCGAAAGAATGCCGCAGCACGTGCGGTGACACCCGCGCCGGCGCGATGCCGGCGTCGATGGCCAGTTCCTTGAGGATCTGCGCGAAGCGGGCGCGCGTCAGGTGGCCCTGTCGCGCCCGCGACGGAAACAGCCAGGGCGACGACCGGTCCGCCCGCTGGCGCACCGGCAGGAATGCCTCGCGCACCGCCCGGTAGGCGGCGAGACCCGCGGCGGCTGGAGCGGTCAGCGGCACGATGCGTTCCTTGTCGCCCTTGCCGCGCACCGTCAGGATGCGGCCGTCACGGGACACCGCCGACAGCGGCAGGCCGACCAGTTCGGAGACCCTGAGGCCCGTCGCGTAGAGGATCTCCAGCAGCGCGGTCCGGCGCACCCCGTCGGGATCACGGCGCACGGCCGCCGCCGCGAGCAGCCGCTCGACCTCGTCCTCGCGCAGGTACTTCGGCAGGGCCGACCGAAACCGCGGCGCATCCACCGTTTGCGTCGGCTCGTCGGCGCGCAACCCTTCGGTCGCCAGGAAGCGGTAGAACTGGCGGAGCGCCGAGAGCCGCCGGGCGGCCGTGCGCGGCGAGGCCCCGGCGGCCGTCATTGCGCCGAGAAACGATCGCACCGTCTCGGCGTCGGCCTCGAGAAGGTTGCCGCCGGCGGTCGCGGCGTGGTCGGCGAAGGCGTCGAGATCCCGGCGATACGCATCCAGGGTGTTGCGCGCCGCGCCACGCTCGGCCGCGAGCATCTCCAGAAACGCTTCGACGTGGCGCGCCGCGCGCGCGGCGGCCGGAGGTGGGCCGCTCACAGGCCGCGCGCGGTGGCCGCTTCGAGGGCCAAGTCCCGGGCTTCGTGCTCAAGGCCGACGCGCCGGAGCGCGGCGACCGCGGCAGCCACCGTCGACACGTCCCACCGGCCGGGGCCCTCCGGCGGTGGCAGCATCAGGACGCCCAGCAGCGTCTCGCCGACCTGCCCCGCCGCGGCGGCGGCGGTGACCTCGGATGGCGCCGCGGCGGCGGTGACCTCGGACGGCGCGCCAGGATCCGGTACGGCCGGCATCGCCGGCGCCGCCGCGGTGGCCAGCGCGGGCGGGACGCGGCGGCCGAGGCCCTGAAAGGCCACGGCCAGAACCGCCGCTCGTTGGGCGCCATCCCCCTCCGCCAGGGCCGCCCAGCGAGTCAGTCGCGCATCGTCATCGAACGCCGGATCGAGCAGGGCGATGTAGGGCGCGGCCTTGACCCCGGCCTCCAGCGCCGCCGAATTGAACTCGCTCTCGGCTTGGGCGGCCTCAAGCCACACCACCGCCGACTCCGCGGCGCCAAGGGCAAGCAGGGCGGGCACCAGCTCGCCCGACCGGCTGATCAACGTCGGCGTCGGCTCGAAACTCACGAGCAGATCCCGATAGAGGTCGGCGGTCGGCGCATAGCGAGCCGTCTGCCGACTGTCGTCCAGCGCCTTGATGACGGCGTCGGCGCGATCGAGGTCGATCGTCGCCGCCTCGGCCCGACGGAAGGCCTCGGCGCGGGCGAACGCCGTCGCAACCGCGCCGCTCCCGCCCGGTTGCGCCGCAACGGCCTCACGGTACAGCGTCCGCACCGTCTCGGCGGCAACGGCGCCCGCCGCGTGCGCCCGTTCGGCGGCAACCAGGCGCAGGCCGATGGGCAGGCCCGTCGCATCCGCCAACACCCGCGTCAGCCAAGGCGCCCCGGTTTCCGCCCAGCCGGCCGGCGGCCGGGCGCCGGCCGCGCGCGCGGCGGCGACGAACAGCGGATCGGGCTCAGGCGGGCCGTCCAGTTCGATCGTCGGACGGTCGCCGGCGCCAGCCAGCGCGCCGACAAGAGCGTGAAACCGTTGATCATCTGCTCCCGCCTCCCGCAGCAGTGTCAGACTGAGCGCGGCGGCCGCGTCATCGCCGGTGACGGCCTGACAGAACGCCAGGGCCCGTGGCCAGAACGCGTCGGCCGGATCGGCCTGCCCGACAGCGGCGGTGATCGCCCTGCAGGCGCCATCGTGATCACCCGCCAGGAAACGCGCTTCGGCATCGACGCGGGCAATCGCCGGGAGGCGCGAATCGGCGGGCGTGCGCTGCACCAACTCGATCACCGGCTCCCAGGCGCCGGCCCGCAGCAGCACCAGCAGCCGCGCCACCAGGAACGCGCCGGCCGGTTGGTCAGCCGTAGCCGGCGGTGGGTCGGCGGCGGCAGTCATCAGCCGCATCTGCAAAGCCTGAAGGGTCGGCGATGCCGCCGCAATCGGGAGCGCCCGCAAGCGTTCCACGACCGCATCGCGGCTCGTGCCGCGCCAGACGTTGCGATCCAATGCACGAGCGGCATCCGGCCAGCCAACGGCGTCGACGGCAATGGGCGGCAATGCATCGACAGCGACCGGCGCGCCAGGTGGCGGGACGTCGGCCGGCGCCGCCTGTCCCGGCAGCGCCGCCGCCAGCAGCGCCAGCGCGACGGCACAACCGCAGACGCGGCGGCCCCGACTACTGGGGAAAGCGGTCATTGGGGACGACCTTCTCGACCGGCGCGCGCGGCGCCGGGAGATCGCCTGTGGCGAGATAGGCGATGCCGGCCACCACCAACAGCGCCAGGATGATGATCAGGTAGCGGAAGGCTCTGCTCATGCGGTGAATCCCTGGCCGGACGGAACCGGCATGCTGGGGTGGCTGGATGCTGCCCGAGGCGTCGGCACCGGCGCCGTGGGCGAGTCACCGTGGGCGAATGGTTTACGATCGCCGCCAAGTGTGGCAAACACGGGGCAGTGTAACGGCCAACAGGTCGCCAATCAACGGCCCCTCCGCCGCCAACGGCGGATGGTTGCGATACAATGACACACGACGGATCCGCACCCGAACCTGAACCTGGCGACGGGGCGATCGTGCTCATCGGTCTCATGGGGGCCGGAAAATCCAGCGTCGGACGGCGGTTGGCAAAGCACCTCGGCCTCGCGTTCGTCGACACCGACGATGAAATCGTCAAGGCCGCCGGATGCTCGGTCTCGGACATCTTCGAGATCTATGGCGAAAACGCGTTTCGCGATGTGGAGCGGCGCGTCATCGCCCGCCTGCTGCGCGAAGGCCGATGCGTCATCGCGACCGGGGGCGGCGCCTTCATGGACCCGGAGTCCAGGCGGCGGATCGCCGCCGGCGGCATCTCCGTTTGGTTGCGCGCCGAACTGGACGTGCTTCTCGAGCGGACCAGCCGGCGGGACACCCGGCCGTTGCTGCGGCACGCCGATCCGCGGGCAGTGCTGGCCAGCCTGATGCAACAGCGCTACCCGGTGTATGCCGAGGCCGATCTCGTCGTCGATTCCGACGCGACGTCCATCGACGCCACCGTCCGCCGGGTGATCGACGCCCTGGGCGAACGCGGTCTGATCGCCAGCCGGGCGGTGGAGCCGTCATGACCGCGGAGCCCACGGCCACGCCAGCCGCGAGCGAGCGCCTCGCCGTGGCGCTTGGCGAGCGCTCCTATGAGATTGTCGTCGGCAGCGGCGTTCTCGATCACGCCGGCGCCAGCCTGGGCGCGCTGCTCGCCTCACCCCGCGTGGTGATCGTCACCGACGCGACGGTCGACCATCTTTACCGTGCGCGGCTGACACGGTCGCTGGACGACGCCGGCATCGCCTGGCGGACCGAGGTCCTGCCAACCGGCGAGGGCACCAAGGACTTCCGCCACCTGAGCGGTCTCTGCGAGCGCATTCTGGCGGGGGGGATCGACCGCGGCACGACGCTGATCGCGCTCGGTGGCGGCGTCATCGGCGACATCACCGGCTTCGCCGCCGGCATCCTGCTGCGCGGCCTCGACTTCGTTCAGGTGCCGACGACCCTGCTCGCCCAGGTGGACAGCAGCGTCGGCGGCAAGACCGGCATCAATACGCCGCAGGGCAAGAACCTGGTCGGCCTGTTCCATCAGCCGCGCCTGGTGCTCGCCGACACGACGACGCTCGACACGCTGGATGCCCGCCAGCTCCGCGCCGGCTACGCCGAGGTGGTCAAGTACGGCCTGATCGACGATCCCGCCTTCTTCGCCTGGCTGGAGGCCAACGGGTCGGCGCTGCTGGCCGGCGACGCGGCGGCGCGGCGCCACGCCATCGTGACGAGCTGTGCTTCGAAGGCACGCATCGTCGGGCTCGACGAACGCGAGGCCGGCGTCCGGGCGCTGCTCAATCTGGGCCATACCTTTGGCCACGCGCTGGAGGCGGAGACCGGGTTCGGCGACGCCCTGCTGCACGGCGAGGCGGTCGCCGCCGGCATGGCACTGGCCTTCGACCTCTCGGCGCGCCTCGGCCTGTGCGCGGCCGCCGACGCCGCTCGCGTCCGCGCCCACCTGATCGCCGCCGGGCTGCCGGCAGGCTTCGACGCCCTGCCGCGCCGCGCGTGGGACGCCGACGTCCTGCTCGATCACATGACGCGCGACAAGAAGGTCCGCGACGGCAAGCTGACCTTCGTGCTGGCCTTCGGCATCGGCAAGGCGTTCACCGCCCGGGATGTGCCGGCCGCCGCCGTCGTCGCCGCCCTTTCCAATGCCATCGCGGCCGCCTGACCGGGATCACCCACCACCCTTGACCGCTTGGACGAGACCATGGTTCTGACCATTTGCGCGATCTTCGTTTTGCTCGTCTTCTCGGCCTTCTTTTCGGGCTCGGAAACGGCTTTGACCGCTGCGTCGCGGCCACTGATGCATCAGTTGGAACAGGGCGGCGACAAACGCGCCGGCCTCGTTAACCGGCTGCGCCAACGCACCGACCTACTGATCGGCGCCCTGCTGTTCGGTAACAACCTGGTCAACATCCTGGCCTCGGCCCTGGCCACCAGCCTGTTCATCGGGCTGTTCGGGGAAGCCGGCGTCGCCTACGCGACGCTGACGATGACCTTGGTCGTCCTCATCTTCGCCGAAATCATGCCGAAAACGTACGCGTTCCGCCACGCCAGCCGCTTCGCCCTGACCGTCGCCCCCGCGGTCCGCCTGGTGGTCCGTGCTTTCGGTCCGTTCACAGCGGCCGTTCAAGTGGTCGTCGACCAGGTGTTGCAGCTGTTCGGCGGCAAGGCCGCAACTGCCACGGGATTTGGGCCGAGCTTCGAGGAATTGCGCGGCGCCATCGAACTGCACGATGCGGAAGGCCGGCCGGTCAAGCAGGAACGGGCGATGCTGCGGAGCATTCTCGATTTGACCGACGTCGAGGTGGGCGAGATCATGATCCACCGCAGGAACGTGGCGATGATCGATGCCGACCAGCCCATCGAAGCGATCATCGACGAGGTCCGCTCAAGTCCGTACACGCGCATCCCGCTGTGGCGTGGCGAACCCGACAACATCATCGGTGTGGTGCACGCCAAGTCGCTGCTGCGCGGTCTTTTCGGGCAGGCCGAGCCGTCGGTTCCGATGGACATCGGCGCCCTGGCGACGCCCCCCTGGTTCATTCCCGATTCGACGACGCTGATCGATCAGCTTCAGGCGTTTCGCAAACGCCGGGAGCATTTCGCCATTGTCGTCGACGAGTACGGTACGTACATGGGAATTGTGACGCTGGAAGATATTCTGGAGGAGATCGTCGGCGACATCTCCGACGAATATGATCTGCCCGCCCCCGGCGTCGTCCGCCAGCCCGACGGCAGCTATCTGGTGCAGGGCAGCGTCACCATTCGGGACCTCAACCGTCGCTTTGAATGGAACCTGCCCGATGATGATGCGTCGACCATCGCCGGACTGGTGCTGCACGAGGCACGACGCATTCCGGATGTCGGCCAGGCCTTCCTGTTCCACGGCTTACGGTTCGAGATTTTGCGCCGGCATCGCCACCAGATCACGTCGATCCGTATCACTCCAGGTGTGACCGACCCGACCGCAGGAGGTGAGGCCCGGTGAAGAGCATGCGCTTCCGTCCGGCGCGAGCGCCAATCGGGTCGCCGGCGCCGGTTGGCGGGTGAGATCGGATCATGCTGGACCTGCGGATCGTCCCCCATGTGCTGCGTCACCGGCCGACCTGCACCGTCAGCGCCGACACGCCCGTACGCGACGCGGCACGTCAGATGCGCGACATGAACGCGTCCGCCGCCCTTGTCCTTGGCACGGATGCCTCCCCCATTGGGCTGCTGACCGAGCGCGACTTGGTCCGCCGCGTGGTCGCGGAAGGGCTCGACGCCGCGGCAACGCCGGTTGCGGCGATCCTGCGCCCCGTGTCCGACCATCTGGCGCCCGGCGACCTTGCCGTCGACGCATTGGCCCTGATGGCCATCCGCGATCTCGACTGCCTGCCGGTGCGGGACAATGGCGAGGTTTTGGGCCTGGTCACCCTGGCGGATCTGTGCGACGTGCTGCGGCACGCCGTGGCCGCCCCCCTGGAGGCTACCCATGCCGCCATGTTCCAGCCGGACCGCGATCCCGTGAGCCGGCCGTGAGTCTGAGCCGCCCGGCACCGCGCGACCACATTCACACGCGCGAGATCCGTTGCCGCGGGTTTCGCCGGCATGACGGCCTGTGGGATGTGGAGGGCATCCTCGAAGACACCAAGACCTACTCGTTCGACAACCAGGACCGCGGCGGCATCGTCAGCGGCGAGCCGATCCATCGCATGCAGGTTCGCCTCACCGTCGACGATGATCTGACCGTGCACGCGGCCGAGGCGGCGACCCTCGCCGGACCGTTCGACATCTGCGGAGCGATCGCGCCGGTGTTCGACACGCTGGTCGGCTTGCGCGTCGGTCCGGGATGGCGCCGTTCCGTGCTGCAGCGGATGGCCGGCGTCCACGGATGTACGCACCTGACCGATCTGCTGCTCGGGCCAGTCACGACGACGGTGGTGCAGACCGTGGCGGCGGCGCGACGGCGGCGCGAGGGCGGCGATGCGGCAAGGGCAGACACGACGGCGCGCCCGCCCCTGATCGACAGCTGCCATGCCTTCGCCGCCGACGGGCCAATCGTGCAACGGCAGTGGCCGGAGCATTACACCGGCAAAAGCTGAAGCGACCGCCGGGATCAGCCGGCAGGACGTTACGTGGCCGCCGGGATCAGCCGGCTGACCGATCCTCTTCGGGCGTCCGCGTCGCCAGTTGCAATGCGTGCACCCTGTCCGCCAGTTCGGTGGCGAGAACCTGGTTCACCAGGCGATGCCGGTCGAGGCGCGAGCGGCCCTCGAATGCCGCGGCGATTATTTCCACCCGGAAGTGCGTTTCCCCCTCCGGCCGGGCGCCGGCGTGCCCGGCATGCCGATGCGACTCGTCGATGATCGACAGGCGCTGTGGAGCCAGCGCCTCGGTCAGCTTGCGGTGCATGGTCTCGGCAACGGTCATTCCCGGGTCTCCCTCGGCGGCGCAATCCATTTGCAGGGGACGTGGGCGATCGCCGGCCGGCGATCAAGGCGCCTCCGAAAAGGCGCAATCCCCCCCGTACCGAGGTTGCCTCGTATCGGGGGAACGCCCATAGTAGGTGCATGCCTTATCACATGGGCCGAAGACGCGACCATCCCTCTGCGAGCACGCTGCCGCCGCGGCCGTGTGAATGGGTGGGATGTTCCGAACTCGGCGCCTATCCGGCACCCCGGTCGCCCCGGGAAGCCGAGGCGCGTCGCTGGTTCTGCCTTGAACATGTGCGATCGTTCAACGCAACCTGGAACTACTATGACGGGATGAGCGAGGCGGAGATCGATGCCGACCGGCGCTGCGACATGGTCTGGCGGCGACCGACTTGGCGAATGGGCGGCAAGGCGCCATCGATGGCGTTCGGCGGCGCGCGGGTCCACGACGATTTCGGCTTGTTTCGCGACGATGCGGTACCGCCGCCGCGACGGCCCGCGCCGACGCCGGAGTTGGAGGCCTTGATGGTGCTCGATCTCACGCCGCCGGTGACGGTCCCGGTCGTCAAGGCGCGCTACAAGGAACTCGTCAAGCGCCATCATCCCGACGCCAACGGCGGAGACAAACAGGCGGAGGAACGGTTCAAGCTGATCAGCGCCGCGTATCGAACCGTTCTGAGCACCCTGACCGGCTGAGCGTCGACCATCGCCGCCACCCCCTGACCTGATCAGCTTGCCAACGGACGGAACCCGATGACTGCCATGGGCTCGACCGACACCGCCACACCGACGGCCCCCTTGTCCGCTCCCGATATCATGGTCTCGGTGCGCCAAACCTTCGGGATCGACAGCGATCTGGAAGTGCCGGCCTTCAGCCGCGGCGATGACCACGCACCGGACGTCGACGACGCCTACCGGTTCGATCACGACACGACACTGGCCATCCTCGCCGGCTTCAAGCACAACCGCCGCGTCCTCATCCAAGGCTATCACGGCACCGGCAAGTCGACACACATCGAGCAGGTGGCCGCACGCCTCAATTGGCCGTGCGTTCGCGTCAATCTGGACAGCCACATCAGCCGCATCGACTTGGTCGGGCGCGACGCCATCGTCATCCGGGACGGCATGCAGGTCACGGAGTTCCGCGAAGGCATCCTGCCGTGGGCGCTGCAGCATCCGACGGCGCTGGTCTTCGACGAGTATGACGCCGGTCGGCCGGACGTCATGTTCGTGATCCAGCGCATCCTCGAGGTGGAAGGCAAGCTGACGTTGCTGGACCAGAACCGGGTCCTGCATCCGCATGCGTATTTCCGGCTGTTCGCCACGACGAACACCGTCGGTCTCGGCGATACCACCGGCCTCTACCACGGCACGCAGCAGATCAATCAGGGCCAGATGGACCGCTGGAACATCGTCGCCACGCTCAACTACCTGCCGCCGACGGACGAGGAGCTGATCGTCCTGTCCAAGGTGCCGGCCTACAACACGAAAGAGGGGCGCGAACGAGTCGCGGCCATGGTGGAACTCGCCGATCTGACCCGCGTCGGCTTCATCAATGGCGACATCTCGACCGTGATGTCGCCGCGAACCGTCATCACCTGGGCCGAGAACGCCGAGATTTTCGGCGACATCGGGGTCGCTTTCCGTCTGACATTCCTCAACAAGTGCGACGAGATGGAGCGTCCGGTGGTGGCCGAGTATTACCAGCGGTGCTTCGGCGAGGAGTTGCCGGAGTCCGTGATGCGCGCCATCATGCGCTGATTGCCCGTGCTCCGCGACGAAGACAGCGCCGCCCTGGTCAAGCGGGTCACCGCCGCGGCCCTCAGGGCCGTCGGCAACCGCAAGGAGATCGGCGTCGTGTATGCGCCGGGCACGGCGGACGTGCGCGGTGACCGGGTGCGGCTGCCTTCACCGAGCCTGCACGCGACGCCGCACGACATCTCCTGCCTGCGCGGCACGGCCGATGCTTTGGCCCTGCTGCTGCGCTATCACGACGAGGGCCTGCACGAACGCCGATCGCCGATCGGACGGCGCGCCCGCGACGTCTTCGACGCCGTCGAGCGGGTGCGTGTGCAGGCGCTTGGGGGCCGACGCATGGCGGGGGTCGCCGCCAACATCGGCACGCTGGTCGATCATACCTGCCGGGCACGCGGCTACCCGCAGACCGGGGATCGCGACCCCGACTACCTCGCCGACGCGGTCGGGCTGTTGCTGCGGGAACGGCTGACCGGGCAGCGGCCGCCCGTCCCCGCCGCGGGCATTGTCGAGCCCTGGCGGGCCCTGGTGCAGGAGCGGTGCAGCGGCGAGTTCCGTCAGCTTGCCGGGCTGTTGGAGGATCAGCGTGCGTTCGCCATGGTGGCGGCCGAACTGATCCGGGCGCTCGAGCTGATCGATGACAACGATCCCTCGCTGCAGGACGACGACGACGCGCCGGACGAGGCCAGCGACGAGCAGTCGTCCGACGAGCAGGATCGCCCCGACGGCCATGATGACCAGACAGCGGGCAGCCTGACGGCCGACGGGGCTGGCGCCGAAGCGGACGACAGCGAAGCCGCCGCCGATAGCGGTCCGGACGACGACGCCATTCCCGGCGAGGGCGGCATGACGCCCGCCGGACCGTCGGCCCGACGCAATCAGCCACCAGAGTTCCCCGACATGGGCGGCGAGGCGTATCGGGCCTTCACCACCAACTTCGACGAGGAGGTCGAGGCCGCCAGCCTTTGCGATGCCGAAGAGCTGGCACGGCTTCGCTATCAGCTGGACCAGCAGCTCGCCAACCTGGAAGGCGTGGTCAGCCGGCTTGCCAACCGCCTGCAACGACGGCTGCTCGCGCAACAGACGCGGGCCTGGGAGTTCGACCTGGAGGAGGGTCTGCTGGATGCGGCGCGGCTCGCCCGCATCGTTATCGATCCGTTTGCTCCGCTCAGCTTCAAGCGGGAGAAGGAAACACGGTTTCGCGACACCGTGGTCTCGCTGCTCATCGACAATTCGGGCTCGATGCGCGGCCGGCCGATCACCGTCGCGGCGATGAGCGCCGACATCCTGGCGCGCACGCTCGAGCGCTGCGGGGTCAAGGTGGAGATCCTCGGCTTCACCACCCGCGCCTGGAAGGGGGGCCTCGCGCGGGAGAAGTGGGTGGCCGACGGCAAGCCGCGCAATCCGGGCCGCCTCAACGATCTGCGCCACGTCGTCTACAAGAAGGCCGACCAGCCCTGGCGGCGGGCTCGCCGTTCGCTGGGCCTGATGCTGCGTGAAGGCCTCTTGAAGGAGAATATCGACGGCGAAGCGCTGCTCTGGGCGCATCGCCGCCTGATCGCCCGGCCGGAGATGCGACGCATCCTGATGGTGATCTCCGACGGCGCGCCGGTGGACGACGCGACGCTCTCCGCCAATCCCGGCAACTACCTGGAGCGCCACCTGCGCGAGGTGATCGACTGGATCGAGACCACCTCGCCGGTGGAACTCACCGCCATCGGCATCGGCCACGACGTCACCCGCTACTATCGGCGGGCGGTCACCCTGGTCGACGCCGAGGAGTTGGGCGGTACGATGATGCAAAACCTGGCCGAACTGTTCGACGACCGGCCGCAGAAGACCACCTGGGTCCGCCCGCCGTCGTCCACCGGCCGGCGGGCCGGCCGGCCGCGGTAGCGGCCGGCCCAGACAGTCTCTCGGCCGCGGTAGCGGCCGGCCCAGACACTCCCACGGCCGCGGTAGCGGCCCGCCCAGACGGATCCACGGCCGCGATAGCGGCCGGGTCGCGTCTTCCCCGTCAGGCGGCCTCGGCGGTGACGCCGTTGATGATCAGGCCACCTTCGCCGGCCGTCACGTGCACGTGGTCGCCATCGCTGATGCTGCCGTCCAGGATCATGCCGGCCAGCGGGTTCTGCAGCGTCCGCTGGATCACCCGCTTCAGCGGCCGCGCCCCGTAGACCGGGTCGTAAGCGGTTTCTGCCAGCCAAGCGATCGCCGCCCCATCGAGATCGAGCGCGATCTTGCGGTCGGTGAGCAGCGCCTTCAACCGCTTGAGCTGAATATCGACGATTGCGTCCATCTGCTCGGGGAACAGGCGGTGGAACAGGATGATCTCGTCGAGCCGGTTCAGGAATTCCGGGCGGAACGCGGCTCGCACAATGGCCATGACCTGCCCCCGCACCTCGTCGGTATCGTGACCCTCCGCCTGCCCGGCGAGGATGTCGCCGCCCAGGTTGGAGGTGAGCGCGATGAGGGTGTTGCGGAAGTCGACGACGCGGCCCTGGCCGTCGGTCAGCCGGCCGTCATCGAGCACCTGCAGCAGCACGTTGAAGACGTCCGGGTGGGCCTTCTCGACCTCGTCGAACAGGATCACCTGATAGGGCCGCCGCCGCACCGCCTCGGTGAGCGCGCCACCCTCTTCATAGCCGACGTAGCCGGGGGGCGCGCCGATCATCCGCGCCACCGAATGCTTTTCCATGTATTCGGACATGTCGATCCGGAGCAGCGCCGTCTCGTCGTCGAACAGGAACTCGGCCAAGGCCTTGCACAGTTCCGTCTTGCCGACGCCGGTCGGCCCGAGGAACAGGAACGAGCCGATTGGCCGGGCCGCATCCTGCAGCCCGGCGCGCGCCCGGCGCACTGCATTCGAGACGGCGATCAGCGCCTCGTCCTGACCGACGACGCGGGTCCTGAGGTTGTCCTCCATGTGCAGGAGTTTCTCGCGCTCCCCTTCCAGCATCTTTTCGACCGGCACGCCGGTCCAGCGCGAAACGATGGAGGCGACGTGCTCGGGGGTCACCGCCTCCTGCAGCATGCGGTGCTGTTCGATGTGCTCGGCCGCCTGCAGGCGCTGTTCGAGTTCCGGGATCAGCGAGTATTGGATCTGTCCTGCCTTCTCGTAGTTGCCGTCACGCATCTCCCGCTGGAGGTCGACGCGGGCTTGGTCGAGATCCTTCTTCAGCTGGGTCGCGCCGGCCAGAGCTTCCTTCTCAGCCCGCCATTGCGCCGTCAACGCGGCCGATCGGGCCTCGAGGTCCGCCAGTTCCTTTTCCAGTGCCGCGAGCCGGTCGCGTGATGCCTTGTCATCCTCCTTCCTGAGCGCCTCGCGCTCGATCTTGAGCTGAATGATCCGACGATCCAGCTCGTCGATGTCGTCGGGCTTGGAGTCGACCTGCATGCGCAGGCGGCTCGCCGCCTCGTCCATCAGGTCGATCGCCTTGTCGGGCAGGAAGCGGTCGGTGATGTAGCGGTTGCTGAGCACCGCGGCGCTGACCAGCGCGGCGTCGGTGATGCGGACGCCGTGATGCTGCTCGTACTTTTCCTTGAGGCCGCGCAGGATCGAGATCGTATCCTCGACGTTGGGCTGCGAGACGAACACCGGCTGGAAGCGCCGCGCGAGGGCGGCATCCTTTTCCACGTGCTTGCGGTACTCGTTCAAGGTCGTCGCGCCGATGCAGTGCAGTTCGCCCCGGGCCAGAGCCGGCTTCAGCAGGTTGGAGGCGTCCATGGCGCCCTCTGCTGCGCCCGCGCCGACGATGGTGTGCATCTCGTCGATGAACAGGATGATCTCGCCCTCCAGGGCCGAGACCTCGCTCAACACCGCCTTCAACCGCTCCTCGAATTCGCCGCGAAACTTTGCGCCGGCGACCAGCGCGCCGAGATCGAGGACCAAGAGCCGCCTGTCCTTGAGGGTCTCGGGCACGTCGCCCTTGACGATGCGCTGTGCCAAGCCCTCGACGATCGCCGTCTTGCCGACGCCGGCCTCGCCGATCAGCACCGGGTTGTTCTTCGTTCGCCGCGACAGCACCTGGATGGTCCGGCGGATCTCCTCGTCGCGGCCGATCACCGGGTCCAGCTTGCCGTCGGCGGCGGCGCTGGTCAGATCGCGCGCGTATTTCTTCAGGGCGTCGTAGGAGTCCTCGGCGGAGGCGCTGGTCGCCGGCCGGCCCTTGCGCACCTGTTCGATGGCGCCGTTGAGGGACTGGGGCGTCACCCCGGCCTCGGCCAGCACCCGCGCCGCGGGCGTGCCGGCGGCCAAGGCAATGGCGAGCAGCAGCCGCTCGGCGGTGACGAAGCTGTCACCGGCCTTCTCGGCGATCTTTTCCGCCTGATCGAATAGACGCGCGGTGTCGGGCGCCAGGTAGACCTGTCCAGCCCCAGAGCCCTCAACCGACGGTAGCTTGTTGAGTTCCGCCTCGCAGCCCTTGAGCGCGCGGGCCGGATCGCCGCCCGCGGATCGGATCAGGTTGGCGGCCAACCCCTCGCGATCGTCGAGCAGGACCTTCAGCAGGTGCAGCGGCGTCAACTGCTGATGACCACTGCGCAGCGCCAGCGTCTGGGCCGATTGCACGAAGCCGCGCGACCGTTCCGTATACTTCTCGAAATCCATGACAGTCATTCCTTTCGGCGACAGGCTCCCGGGCCCCGCGGGGCAGCGGCCCGAGACCCCTCGTTTCCTGTGGTCTCTTCGCCAGATATGGCCGACCGGTGCCGCGGCGCAATATCCCCGGCGCGGCGGCGACGCGCCAAGTCACCGAGCCAGACGGCTCAGCCGAGCAGCCGCGTGACGAGCGTGTCGAGCACGCCGGAAATGCCGCTCTGGGTGAGCGCCCGGCGGATCAGGCGCCGCGCGGTGACGAAATGGATATCCTTGGGCAGCGCGTGGGCGCCGGCGATCCGTTCCGCTTCGAGGGCAGCCCGCATCAGGTCCACATGCAGACGGCACCGCGGGTCGAATCGCGGAATCGGCAGCTCGAAGATCAGCTTGTCCAGGTCCCGCGCGCCCCATCGGCCGCGTGACTGGAGGTCGGCGATGCGCAGCCGGGCCACTTCGCTGTTCAGCAGCCCGCAGACATAGAGCGCCTCGGAGTGCCGGCGGAACGGTGCCCAGTAGAGCTTGTGGTCGATCACGGCCCGCCGGTCCTCGACGATGGCGGCAGCCAGAGCCTGGCCCGCCTTGGCATAGACGACGCGGACCGGCGACGGAGGCAACTGGACTTCGAGCCCGGCCATGAAGTTCCAGCGTTCGAGCAGCGCCATGGCGCCGCGGCCGTGCTCATTCCAGGAGGTTTCTGCCTTCTCCATCCACTGGGCCAGGCCCGGAAAGCCCCGCTCGGTGGCGATGGCGGCATCGAGCAGGTCCCCCCGCCCGGCATCCCACGGCACCACCGCGAGGGTGGCGCCCAGCACGCGGAACGGCGCCACAGACTCGCCGAGATAGAGCGGGCGCAGGAACTCCGCCTCGATCGGCTGGCGGAGCGGCGGCAGGGCGGACCAAGGCCGCTTCTCGAGTTTGCCGGGGCGGCTTTCCACCAGCGGCAGCGCCTTGTTGGTGCCGAGCCGGCCGCTGTCGGCCACCGCGACGATACAAAGCCGCCGCGGCACCATGGTCGCACCTTGACGGAACTGGCGCCCATAGGGCGAGCGGCGGCTGCCGCGATCTCGCCCCGGCCACGCACCACGCCGCACGCTCAGGCAGCGAGCCGCTTCGTCGACGCCGGCGTCGCGTCGCGGCAACTGTCCGGACCAGATATCAACCTCGGCGGGCAAGGGACCGGCACGGCCGCGTTCGGCGAACAACACCGATGATGGCAGCGGAAACAGCGGTTGCACCGTCTCATCGAACGCCCAGGCCTCGGTGAAGCGGACCTCGGCAGCGGCGAAGCGGCCGCTGCGCAAGCCGGAGAACTGGGCGCGGTTGAGGGCGCCGTAGGGCATGACGAAGGCGATGCGGCCACCGTGACGCACATACAGCTCGGCGCATCGGGCGAAGAAATAGGCGGACATGTCGTGATGGGTGGCGAGGCGCCCGCCGGACCACAAGCCGCGGCGACGGCATTCCCGCTGGAAGGTCGCCTTCACCGCCGCGGTCATCGCGCGATACGGCACCCAAGGCGGATTGCCGACGATCACGTCGACGCGCTGGCGGCCCGACGACAACCACACCGGGCGGCTCAGATTGCGGGCGATATAGCCCCAGACGTGGTTGCGGCCCGCCTGACGCAACTCGCGCAGATGGCCGTAGGTGGCGACCAGGATATCGACGTCGGCGGCGGCGTCGACGCCTTCCCGCTCCAGCCATGCGCGAAACGCGTCGTCGCAGGCGTTCTGCGAGCCCAACTCCATCATCACCTGCACGGTGTCGTCGAAGCGGGCCGGATCCTCCGCCAGACTTTCCGGGAAATACAGGTCGGGCCCGTCGGGAACGCGAATGACGATGTCCGCATGGGCGAACATCTGGCGGGTATTCCACTGCAACGCGTCGCCGAGATAGACCGGGAGCGCAATGGCTTGATCGCGGCTTTGCAGGACGTCATCGCCGAGCGCCAGCAGATAGCTGACCCGCGCCACCAGCACCGCCATCGGGTGCACGTCGATGCCGATGACGTGCTCCAGACAGCAGCGGAGCGCTTCCGCCGGTCCCATGCGGGCTTCCGTTGCGGCGGCGAGGCAGCGGCGGACGGCTTCGAACAGGAACGTGCCCGAGCCGCAGGCAGGATCGAGCACCCGCTGCTCCAGTGGGCGCTCGATCGCCCGCTCGCAGACCCGGGCGGCGAGCCACGCCGGCGTGTAGTATTCGCCGAGGTCGTGGCGCTCGGCGGGATCGACGAGGCTCTCGTAGAGTTCCTTCAGGACATCGTGCTGGACCCCCTCGAGACGGAACCGCGCCGCCTGCCGCGAGACGCGGGCCACCAGGTCGGCGCCGCCCGGCGCGTCGAGAACCCAGTCGAAGAAGTCGGATTCGATCGCGCCGGTGATCCCGGCCTCATGAAACGGCCGACCGGAGAGCAGATCGGCGGGGTCCGGCAAGGGCACGCCGAGCACCCGCGTCGCGATCGTCTTGGCCACCATCGTCAGGTAGGTGTGCTGGAGAAACAGCGCGTCGGCATCGACGTTGCTGCCATACGCCATCGCCAGGAACTCGGCCCACAGCATCCGCTTGAGGCGAACCTCCGGGCGCTCGGAAACGGCGTTCCACAAGCCGAAGAGGCAGGTCATGGCGCGCCGGTAGGCGAGGCTGTCACGGCCGATCTCGACCCGGACGACGTTGGGGGACGGAAACAGGTCCGGCTGCAGCGAAACCGCCGCATCCAACCACAGCAGCAGGCCGCCCGGGTCGTCGACCGACGGCCGGAAGCCGGGCAAGGCCGCGAGCCCGCCGTCGCACACCTCGTAGGGCAGGAACTCGGCGCCGTCGGTGGCGATGCCGATGTAGCGCTCGCCGGTCTCGCGCTCACGCTCGGGCAGATAGCGGCCGAGCTCCTCCTCCGCCGTTCGCTGCTCGCGGCGCAGGTCGCGCTTGAACTCGAACACGGTTTGCCCGAGCAGCGCATCAAGCCGGCCACGCACCTCGGGCAGGGGACGCTCGAACTGGATGTCCGTGCTGGCGGCACCGAGACCGTAGACGAGAATCTCGTACATCAACGCCCGGATCTTCTCGTGGCCGGGTCGGCTGACCAGTTCGAAGACGATCTCGGCGAGCCGTCGAGGCGACAGGGACATGACGGAAGGGCCCTCGCAACACCAGCCCGCTTCGCCCGTTGCACGGTGCAACCATGCTCCGGCGCCCCGGTCCCGCGGAGACAGCGCCGGGGCCGATGACAATCCCGGCGGACGACACAGACGCACCTCTTCTCGCACGTGCCGCGTCGCTGAGACCAGACCGAACTTACCCAATTGGGGCCGCCGCCGACCCGGCGCCACGCCGCGCTCACCGGAACGTCTCAACGATATGATTTCGCGAGGTTTTCTTGCTGAGATGGAAAGCCCGGACCGGCCGACGCGGGGAGCGTCGCCGTCAGAAACGCTTCAACAGCCCGAGCGTGACGACGTTTTCCATAAAATCTCGGGCGCTAATGTTCGAATCACGGATCTGGAAGCCGTAGGTGGCGAAGCCGTCGAGGGTCCGCAGCAGGGTGCGGTCGACACGCACCTGGGCGCTGAACGTGTTGTCGTCCTCGACGTCTTCCTGCCGGATGGTATAGCCGACCGACAGCTGTCCGGTCGTGCTCGCGTTCAACGAGCGGGTCCACGATCCGTTGATCGAGTAGGTGTCGTCGTTGGTGCCCTCGGGCCTGCTTTCCTGCATTGTGATCCGGCCGTTCAGGCCGAAGACGTTCGGGCCCTGCTGGGTGCTGAACGAGGCGCTGAACGAGCGCCGGAACTGGGTCTGATCATCGAAATCGAAATCGCCCGTGGCCGGATCGAACGGCTGGCCGTCGCTCCCGATGATGTTGCCGTCGGCATCGCGTTGCAGCCCGCCGACGCTTTGCGAGAACGCCTGCTCGCTGGTCGTCAATTCCTCCGAGTACGACAATCGGAAGTTCGTGCGCGGCGAGATGTCGTAGTTCAGGAACGCCGCCCAATTTGGCCCATCGTCGCGGCGCCCGTACGACAGGGAGAGCCGAAAGCGTGGGCTGGGATGGTAGTCGCCGCCAACGCTCCACGCGATCCCATCAAAATCGTTGGTGGTGCCATCGCGAAACCACTGATAACCGATGCTGGCGGTGAAATCGAAGGCGCGGTTGAGCGGATAGCGCCCGTCGAGATCGACATCGGCACGCCTGACGTTCGACTGGTCGGAGCGGGACTGCTCGCTGGCCAAGGCGTTGAAGCCCCACCGGAATTTCGGAAACTCCGTGCCGCTTTGCAGTCCATATCGAATCTCGTTGGTGATGTTGCTCTCGCTGTCCTCGGAGAACGCATCGAAGACACTGCTGTCGTTGTCGTCGTTTTGGACGAACGCCGAGAGAGTATAGGTCAGGGTGCCGTTCGCGTAGTCGCCGAACCGATGCAGAAGAAACGGGCGTGCGACGACGGAGGCCGTGGTCGAGCGGTTCGTGTCGATGAACGGGGACAGCGACGTTGCATCGTCGGAATTCTGGGCTTGCTGGGTGATCGCCGCGTTCAGGTCGAAGAACAGCGTGTTGGAGGCGATCTCCGTCGTGCTGGCGCCGAGCAGATCGAGGACGGCATCGAAGCCATCATCGACGTTCAGCGTGTTGCCGCCGAAGACCTCCTTGTAGCGCAGTTGCACGTCGGCATCGAGGGACGCGGCGAAGCGAGGGGTGGTGGCGCGCAGAATGATTCCGGGCGCCACGGTCATCACCATGCCTGGATCCTTGAACTCGTTCGGCACCAGCGCGACGTTGTCGGTGCCTGTCAAGAACGTGCCCACGGTCGGTTCGAGTGACCATTTCCCCGAAAAAGCGCCTTCCGGAATCACCAGGATGTCGCCCGGCGCCATGGCGGCGTTGGCCGTCGGATCGCCGCGCTTCACCAGATCATCGATCCGCACCGGCACGTTGACCGTGGTGTCGCCCTGGCGGCGGACGATGTAGGCGTTGTTGCCGGCAGCGAAGACCGACAGGCCGCCCACCGCCTCGATGACGTCGACCAGAGTCATACCGCTGCGATACAGTATTTCTCGCGG
This sequence comes from uncultured Rhodospirillaceae bacterium, assembly GCA_964495295.1. Taxonomy (GTDB): domain Bacteria; phylum Pseudomonadota; class Alphaproteobacteria; order Rhodospirillales; family Defluviicoccaceae; genus CAZBWP01. The sequence continues at coordinate 37,120 of CAZBWP010000001.1, forward strand.
TTGACCGACATCCCGGGAGAGGACCGCGGCCCGGCCCAGTTCGGCCGCCTCGCGGGTCGTTTCGCCTTCCGTTGGACTCGCCGCGGCGCCAATCACCCGGATCCGTTGATCCGTGTCGCCGAGCGCATTCTCCACCGCGACGGTGACGATCGGGTCGCGGACGAAGGCGGCCAGTCGCAACTCCAGGTCCCGGGCCACCTGTTCCGGGGTGCGATCGGCCGCCACCACGTTCTCAGCGAATGGCACGGAGAAGCGGCCGTCCGGCCGGACGGTGACGCTCCGCGACAGTTCCGGCTCGCCGAAGACAGTGATGGAGAGCCGGTCCAGGGGACCGATGCGATAGATTTCCTCCTCGGCCGCGTCTGCCGACGGCGTCGGCCCGGCTTGGGCATGCGCTTCCAGGCACGCGAACAGGGCCACAGCGAGCAGCAGCGGCACCAGCAGGACGCGAATCCAGCGTCGCTCGGGTCCGACGGCGCTGCCGGCGGTGGACCGATGGTCGATGGAGTCGGAAGGGGAAGCAGCCGGCACGATCGACGAACGTCCTCACGGGTGAGCCCTGGCGGTGCGACGTTATGGGAACTGCCGTGCACTCGCTACTGCGAAAAACCGACTGTGCGGTTTCCGCCACCTTGGTGTCGCGGCGAGGCAACACTCACGGATGATTTTGCTGGAATTTGCACGGTTCGCCCGGTCACGGGGCGCCGTGATCGGTTCTTGTCTAAGCGGTGGGGCCTCGCACTGCCTCCGCGTGACACGCTGTTGGGGAGGCGTATCGAGTCGTGATTCGCGCCGCCGTCGGGGGCCTGCGGGGCCCCCTCAGGGACGACCGGCGATGGCGCACGCGCGCCGCGAGGCTCAGTCAGCGCTGCGGCGCCTGGGCGGCGCGGAGCAGGTTGAGCAGGTCTTCCGCTTCCCGCTCGCCGCCCTGGACCGCACGGTCCAGCCAGACCATGGCCTCGCGACGCTGTTCGGGCGTGCTGGCAGCCAGGCCCTCGCCATGGGCCGTCGCCAGCATGACGCCGAGGTTGAACTGGGCGGTCGAGTCGCCCTGCTCGGCGGCCCGCCGGAACCAGCCCGCGGCGGCATGGGGATCGCGCTCGACCCCCTGCCCCGTCTCATAGGCGAGTCCCAGGGAGACCTGCGCCCGCGGATCTTCCCGCTCGGCGGCTTTCACCAGCCACGCCGCCGCTGCGGCGTAGTCGCGCTCAACCCCCTGGCCCTGTTCGTAAAGGTTGGCGAGATTGATCATGGCCGAGGTGTTGCCGCCCTCGGCCAGCGGCAGCCAGCGCTGCCGCGCCGTCTCGTAGTCGCCGAGTTTGTAGGCGGCGTACGCTTCGAGCGACTTGACCGCCTCGATGCTGACCCGGTCGGGCTGCCCGAACGGGGTCTGCTCCTGCTCTGGCTCCTGCTCCTGTTCTTGGGCCAAGCCGGTCGCGGCTGTGCAGGCCAAGCCGAACAGCGCGAGGCCGAACCAGCGGCCGGGGAACGTCTTGGGAAACATTGTCCAGACCCTACTTCGTCGCCTGCTCCAGGTAGGCGATCAGGTCCTCGCGTTGCGTCGCGTTGCGCAGCGCCGTGAAAGACATGGTGTTATCGGGAATGAGTTGCTTCGGCTTGGCGAGGAACTGCTCCAGCGTTTCCGCCGTCCACACCACGCCGCTGCCAGTCATCGCCGGGGAGAACTCGGCATAGCCTTCAAAGGTTCCGGCGGTGCGGCCAAAGAGGCCGTGGAGGTTGGGGCCATTGGTGTTGGCACCGCCGGCGTCCAGCGTGTGGCATGACTCGCACCGCTTGAAGACCTGTTCGCCGCGGGCCGCATCCCCGGCGCTGACGTCGCCGGCCGAAAGCGACACCCCGACCAGCATGGCGCCGATCAACACCCCCGTCTTTTGCATAGCGTTTCTCCCGAACGGGCACCGAGGCATCGGGGGCTGCCCGACCGCCGCGCGGCGCGCGCAGGTCTTGAGAAAGAAGATTGGGGAGGCGCCGCGGACGACGCTCCCCCCGATGCTGTTCCGCAACCTCAGAAATCCGCCAGCTTGAAGGCCCAGAAGCTGCCGCCCTGGTTCAGGTAGCGGACGATCTTGGCCACCTCGCCGCCCCACAACGGCACCGCGCCGCCCCAGCCGCTGGTCACGCCGATGTACTGCTCACCGTCCATCTCCCAGGTGATCGGCGACGAGACGATCCCGGATCCGGTCTGGAACTTCCAGAGTTCCTCGCCGGTGGTGGCATCGAACGCCTTCAGGTGGCCTTCCGGCGTGCCCGTGAACACCAAGCCGCCCTTGGTGACCAGCACACCAGCCCACAGCGGCGCCGGGTTGTGGTATTCCCACTTGATCTCGCCGGTCTTCGGGTCGATCGCCTTCAGCGCGCCGATGTGCGTGTCGAAGACCGGACGGATGACGAACCCGGCACCCAGATACGCGGCCCCCTTCTTGTAGCTCGTGGGCTCGTTCCAGATGTCCATGCCCCACTCATTGGCGGGCACGTAGAACCAGCCGCTGTTGGGGTCATAGGCCATCGGGTTCCAGTTCTTGCCGCCGAGGAAGTTGGGGATGACCCAGACCGACGGGCCCTTCAGCACGCCGCCGTCGATCTTGGCGGGGTCGGCCGGGCGATTGGCGGCGACGAACAGCGGGCGCCCCGTCTCGGCGTCGACGCCTTCCGCCCAGGTCATGTTCTCGACGAACGGAAACGCGTTGATCAGCTTGCCGTTGGTGCGGTCGAGCACATAAAAGAAGCCGTTCTTTTCCGCCGCCGCGCCGGCCTTCACGATCTTGCCGTCGATCTCCATGTCGAAGGGAATGAACTCCGAAATCGCGTCATAATCCCAAGCATCGTTCGGCGTCGACTGGAAGTGCCAGACGATCTCGCCCGTATCCGGGTTGATCGCCAGCTTGGACGCGGTGTAGAGGTTGTCGCCCGGCCGCAGGTGCGGATTCCAGGGAGCCGGATTGCCGGTGCCGGTGTAGATCAGATCCACGTCGGGATCATAGGTCGCACCGTTCCACGGTGCACCGCCGCCCCACTTCCACATGTCACCCGACCAGGTTGCGTTCAGCGTGCCCGTCATCGTCGATGGCTGGCCGTTGAGCGTGCCCATGTGCCCCTCAACGGTCGGCCGCTCCCAGACGATTTCTCCCGTCTTCGGGTCGAGCGCCCGGACATTGCCGATCGCGCCGAACTCGCCGCCGGCGTTACCGGTAATCAGCTTGCCCTTGACGATGATCGGCGCCGACGTGATCGAGTAGCCTTCCCGGTAGTCGTCGAGCCGTTTGCTCCAGCGGACGTTTCCGGTCTCGCGATCGAGGGCGACGATCCGCGCGTCCAGCGTGCCGAAGTACACCATGTCCTCGTATAACGCGACGCCGCGGTTGATGACGTCACAGCACGGCAGGATGCCCTCCGGCAGCCGGGCGTCGTATTGCCACTTCTCCTCGCCGGTTCTGGCATCGATCGCGAAGACGCGCGAATACGAACCGGTGACGAAAACGACGCCGTCGTGCACGACCGCCTGCGATTCCTGACCGCGCTGCTTTTCGCCGCCGAAGGAGAATGACCAGACCGGCACCAATTTGCGGACGGTTTCCCGGTTGACGAGGTCGAGCGGGCTGTATCGCTGCGCCTGCGGTCCCATGCCGTAGGTGACCACCTGGTGGGTCGTCGTGGCGTCGTTCAGGATGTCCTGCTCGGTGACGCCCGCCGCCGACGCGGGATCGCCGACCGCCGCCAGTCCGATGGCGAAGGCGAGTGTGGAAATGCCGGTTCTCAGAAGGGTCTTCATGCTCGTTTCTCTCCCAGACGATCGGTTTGTGTTGCCTGTTTGCGTTGCTCGCTTGACGTTCGGTGCGCGGTCAGCGGCGCGACCCGAACCCGACTAGACTACTCCTCGTGCTTGGTTTCCAGCCAGGCCCGGATGGCCCACATCGCTTCCTGACTGAGGATGCCCTCGAAGGCCGGCATCTTGTTAACGCCGTTTTGCGAATACCCGTTTCGCGTGATCTCCATGTACCATTCGTCGTCCTCGGCGCCCGGTGCCATGTACCGCAGATCGGGAGCGAGGCCGCCGGACATGGCGTCGATGCCATGGCAACGGGCACAGTTCTGGTTGTATCCGGACTCGCCGATCCCGATGGCAACCTCGTTGCCGCTGTACGGGTTCTCCAGCAGCCATTCCTCCCCCAGCGCATCGAGGCCGGGCGTCTCGACGGGCCGCGGCTGGACGTCGCCGTGGCCGAACGCCGTCTCGGCGCCGAAGGCAAGCACGATGACAACGCCAAGAGAACCACCCAGAGAAACGAGAAAACGCCTGTGGTGCATGCTTTCGAACCTCCCATGACGGCTCACTTGGCTCGGCCGTCTCCATTCTTCTCAGGCGTTGAACGCCACCGATCGTGCCGCGGACAGCGCGAAGCGATCGCCACGCTGGCATGTCCTGCTGCAGAAGTGCCGAGTCGCGACCCGGTCTCGTTTTGTCCGAGCAAGGATGCCAAGCGCGCGTAATCGCGGCAATTGATAGAAGGTCGCATGAACATTCCAAGAACCCGGCACATCGAGTATGCAAGTTGCGCCGATCGTCGGTGCGGCGCTCCGGCAAACACCCGCGGACGCCGCCGCTTTAGCCCGAACACGGCGCCAACCGCTCACCGGCACGCCATGTTCGGTAAAGGTTCATGCGACGAACGGGCGTACGACTTTCTGGTTATTGCCGTGCGTCACGGACTGCGGATAGCCTTGACCTTGGTCAAACGGTCCGCGGCCTTGCCGCATGATCAGCGAAGCAATCGGCGGCACGGCCACACCCCATGGGCAGCAGTGGGCCAGTGGCAGAGAGGGGCAGCACAGGACATGAGCAACTCACCGCCGCCGACCGGAGCGGACGATCGGGTCCCGCCGACGGCCGCCACGGCGCCATCCAGGGCCCATGAGATCGAGCGTCAGCAGGAGATCCTCGACACCCGCTTCATGGCCGACATCGGTCCGGCGCGGGAGGGCTGGGGGCGGCGCGAGTTCCTGAACATCACGACCATTCTCACCGCGTTCGCGGGCATCAACTTCTTCATCTGGCCATTCGTCCACAGCATGAATCCGGCCGCGGATGTGGAGGCCCTGGCGTCCACCGAGGTCGACCTGTCGGCCATCGAAACCGGTCAGAGCGTCACAGTGGTTTGGCGCGGCAAGCCGATCTTCATCCGTCGCCGCACCCAGGAGGAGATCGACGCCGCGCGGTCCGTGTCGCTCTCCGACCTGCCGGACCCGGTGGCGGACGAGGATCGCGTGCACAATCCCGAATGGCTGGTCATCGTCGGCATCTGCAATCATCTCGGCTGCGTGCCGCGCGGCCAGCGCACCACCGATCCCCATGGCGATTACGGTGGCTGGTTCTGCCCCTGTCACGGCTCGCACTTCGACACGTCCGGGCGCATCCGCAAGGGTCCCGCGCCCAACAACATGGAGGTGCCGCCCTACACCTTCGTCAACGACACGTCGATCCGCATCGGTTGAGGCAAGCACCATGGCCGGCCGGAAATGGAACAATCGGTTCGCGCAGTGGATCGACGATCGCTTCCCGATCGTCACCATGATGCACCACCAGCTCTATGAATATCCGATGCCGAATAACCTGAACTACTGGTGGAACTTCGGCTCGCTCGCGGGTGTCGCCCTGGTCATTCTGATCTTCAGCGGCATCTTCCTGTCGATGCAATATCAGCCGAACACGGAGCTGGCATTCGACAGCATCGAACGCATCATGCGCGACGTGAATTACGGCTGGCTGATGCGATATGTTCACCAGACCGGGTCGTCCTTGTTCTTTGCGATCGTCTACATCCACATCTTTCGCGGCATCTATTACGGCTCCTACAAGAGCCCGCGGGAGATCACATGGATCACCGGCGTGGTGATCTTCATGCTGATGATGGCGACCGCCTTCATGGGCTACGCGCTCGTCTGGGGACAGATGAGCTTCTGGGCGGCGACCGCGATCACCAATCTGTTCACCGCCTTCCCCTTGATCGGCGAAGGCATCACCACGTGGCTGTGGGGCGGCTACGCGATCGACAATCCGACACTGAACCGGTTCTACTCGCTCCACTACCTGTTGCCGTTCGTGATTTTCGGCGTTGTCGTGCTGCACCTGATCGCCTTGCATACGACCCATTCCAACAATCCGCTGGGCGTCGACATGAAGGGGCCGCAGGACGCGATCCCGTTCCATCCGTACTACACGGTCAAGGACCTCGTCGGGCTCGGCGTCTTCGCCACCATCTTCGCGGTCCTCGTCTTTTTCGCACCGGATGCGCTGACCGAGCCGGAGAACTTCATTCCCGCCGACCCCCTGGTGACGCCCGAGCACCTGGTGCCCGAGTGGTACTTCCTGCCGTACTACGCCATTCTGCGCGCCGTGCCGGACATCTGGTTCATCGATGCCAAGCTGGCCGGCGTCGTCGCCATGTTCGCGGCACCGATGGTTTGGCTGTTCCTGCCCTGGCTCGACCGCTCGAAGGTGCGCAGTGCCCGCTTTCGCCCGGTCTACCGCGTCTTTTTCTGGGTCCTGGTGGCCGCCTGCGTCTTGCTGGGCTACTGCGGGGCGCATCCGCCTTCGGGCACCTACCTGCTGCTCGCCCGCGTCGCCACGGTCTATTATTTCGCCCATTTCCTGATCATCGTGCCGCTGATCAGCCGCATCGAGCGGCCGCGACCGGTGCCGGTCAGCATCAGCGCCGCCGTTCAGGCGGCATCGCCGGCGGCACGCGCCGCGCCGGGAGGCCTCGCCGCCGAGGGCAGGTCATGAGCGGCCTGATGCGCGCACCGTGGGCCTTGATCGCCGGGCTGATGGTCGTGCTTTCCACCTCTCCCGCCGTCGCCGCCGGGGAGCAGGCGCCGCTGCCGACGCGGGACTGGGCCTTCTCCGGTCCCTTCGGCAGCTTCGATCAGGCGGCGCTGCGGCGCGGCCTCACCGTTTATCTCGACGCGTGTGCCGGCTGTCATTCGCTGCGCCACGTGGCCTACCGCAACCTGACGGCGCTGGGGATCGGTTTCGGCCCGGAGAACATCAAGGCCTTCGCCGAGGAGTTCGACGTGCTGGACGGCCCCGACGACGCCGGCAAGATGTTCACCCGGCCGGCCCGGCCGGCGGATCGCTTCGTCTCGCCCTACCCCAACGCCGGCGCGGCGCGGGCCGCCAACAACGGCATGGTGCCGCCGGATCTCTCGCTGATCACCAAGGCGCGCGCCAATGGCGTGAACTACCTCTACGCCTTCCTCGTCGGCTACGGCGAGGCGCCGGACGGCGTCGTCCTCGGCCCCGGCATGTACTACAACGCCCATGCTCCCGGCGGCCAGACCGGCATGCTGCCGTCGCTGTTCGAGGACATGGTCGAATACGAGGACGGAACGGAGGCCACCATCGAGCAAATGGCGGCCGACGTGACGGCCTTTCTTGCCTGGACCGCCGAGCCGCACATGGAAGCCCGCAAAAGCCTCGGCTGGCGGGTCGTCGTCTTCCTCGCCCTGCTGACCATGCTGTTCATCGCGTTGAAGCACGAGGTCTGGGCGCACCTGACGCCCCCCCGGCAACCACCCCACCGCGCCGAGCCGTAGGCGCCCTCGGCGGACCGGCGCCCCGCACCGCAACGGCGAAACGAGCGAGCCCATGACCATCACAGCCCTGCCCAGACTGGCCGCGTTGGCATGGGTCCTGCTGATCCTGATCGGCCTGCCCGGGCGGCTCGCTGCCGAACTGCCGAGCGTGCGCGTCGCCGTCCTGCAGTACGGCACCGTGGCCTGGGAACTGGACGTCATCCGCCACCACGGCCTCGACGTTGCCGAGGGCTTTCGCCTTGAGGTCACGCCTCTCGCCGGCACGCAGGCGACCATGGTGATGCTGCAAGCCGGGGAGGCCGACGCCGCCGTCACCGACTGGCTGTGGGTGTCGCGCCAGCGCAATGCCGGGCAGGATTTCACCTTCGTACCATTCTCGACGTCCCTCGGCGCGCTGGTCGTCCCCGAAGGCTCGCCCATCCGCTCCCTCGCGGCGCTGGCGGGGCGGCGCATCGGCGTCGCCGGCGGTCCGCTGGACAAGGGCTGGCTGCTGATCCGGGCGCTGTCCCTCAAGCAACACGGCATCGATCCGGCGACGGCCGCCGTGCCAGTGTTCGCCGCGCCGCCGCTGTTGTCGCACCAAGTCGCGGCCGGCGAGGTTGACGCCCTGCTGACCTTCTGGCCCTACGCCGCGCGGCTTGAAGCCGCCGGCATGCGCCGGCTGATCGGTGTCGACGAGGCGCGCGCCGCCCTCGGGGTCGCGGCGCCGGTGCCGATGCTCGGCTATGTGTTTCGCGAGGGCTGGCTTTCGGACCACGCCGACGCGGCGCGTGGCTTCCTCCGGGCATCCCGCCGTGCCAAGCAGATCCTGGCGACCGCCGACGCCGAGTGGCTGCGGTTGCGACCGTTGCTGCGCGCCGAGGATGACGCCACCGCGGCAGCACTGCGCGACGGCTTCCGGGCGGGCATTCCGACGGCGTGGAGCGAGGCGGAGCGCGACGCCGCGGCGGTGCTGTTCGCACTGCTCGCGGACCTGGGCGGAGAGGCGCTGGTCGGCTCCAAACCGACCCTGGCACACGGCACCTTTTGGGCCGGAGGCGACGGCTGACCCGCCGGCGATGGCCGAGCGGCGTTTCGACCGCGGCCTCGATCGCCGTGCTCCTGGCCGCCTGGACCGTCGCCGCGGGGCTCGCCGCGTCGCCGACCCTCCCCGACCCGGCCGCCGTCTGGCGGGTAGCCGTCGCCGCGACTGCCGATGGAGACCTGCCGCACCACCTCGGCGTCACGCTGCTCCGCGTCGTCGCCAGCTTCCTGGTTGCCATGACCATCGGCACGGCCATCGGCATCGCCATGGGCCGCTCGACAGCGGTCGATCGGGCGCTCGATCCGTGGCTGATCGTGCTGCTCAACATCCCGGCTCTGGTGGTGATCATCCTCGCCTACGTCTGGATCGGGCTGGTGGAGGCGGCGGTCATCGTCGCCGTTTCCCTCAACAAGATCCCCAATGTCGTCGTGACGATCAGGGAAGGCGCCCGCGCCCTGGACCGCGACCTCTTGGCGATGGCGGCGTGCTTCCGGCTGCGGGCGCGAGACCGGCTGGTGGATGTGCTGCTGCCGCAGCTCTACCCGTTCCTCGCCGCGGCGGCTCGCTCGGGGCTGGCGCTGATCTGGAAGATCGTGCTGGTCGCCGAACTGCTCGGGCGCAGCGACGGCGTCGGCTTCCAGCTCGGACTCTACTTTCAATTGTTCGATGTGGCGGGCATCCTGGCGTATGCGCTGGCCTTCGTCGTCATCATCCAGGTCGTTGAGCTCGTCGCGCTCAGACCGCTCGAGCGACGCCTTGGCCGCTGGCGTCGGTGAGGCTCTCGACATCGACGTCGGAGCCAAGCGCTTCGGCGCCGGCGATCAGGCGCGGACGGTGCTGCGCGGCGTTCGCTTCTCCGTGCAGGCGGGGGAGGTGGCGGCCGTGCTCGGGCCGTCCGGCTGCGGCAAGACGACGCTCCTCAACATCGTCGCCGGGCTGGATGGGGACTTCGACGGCAGCGTGCATCCCCGGGCCAACGGCGGCGCGGCCATCGGCTACGTGTTCCAGGAGCCGCGGCTGCTGCCATGGCGGACCGTCGCCGACAACCTGGCGATCGTGCTCCGCGACCGTCCTGACGCCGGGAGGCGCGTTGCCAGGATCCTCACCGACGTCGGCCTTGCGGATGCGCGCGACGTCTACGCGGACCGGTTGTCCGTCGGCATGGCCCGGCGCATCGCCATCGCCCGCGCGTTCGTCATCGAGCCCGCGCTGCTGCTTCTGGATGAGCCGTTCGTCTCCGTCGATCCGGCAACCGCGGCGAGCCTCAGGCGGCTGCTCGCCAACCTGCTCGCGGCCCGACCGACGACGACGCTGATCGTCACCCACGCCCTCGACGAGGCGATCGAGTTGGCCGACCGGTTGATCGTGCTCGCGGGGGCGCCGGCCGGCATCGTCGCCGACATCCCGCTCACCACACCTCGGGCGGAGCGCTCCCCGGACCTGGCGGCCTTCCGGACGGAACTGCTGCGTGAGCACGGCGGCGCGCTCGGCCCGCTGCTCGGCGGCACGGCCGGTTGGTAGCCGGTTGGTAGCCTGCCCCTATCCGTCGCCGCCGCCGGCCTTGCGTTGCATCATGCCCTTGGCCGGGCTGTAGCCGACGATGGCAAGCGCGAGGAACACCACGAGCGCGCCCGCCGTCACCGCCAGCGCCTCGGCGTTGAAGCGGCCGTAGAGCGCATAGCGGATCAACTCCACGGCGTGAGAGAATGGATTGATTTCGGCGATGAACGCGAGCGTGGCGCTGGAGTCCCGGACCTTCCAGATCGGGTAGAGCGCCGACGACGCGAAGAACATGGGAAAGATGACGAAGTTCATGATGCCGGCGAAGTTCTCCAACTGCTTGATGGTCGACGACAGCAGCAGGCCGATGGCGCCGAGCATCAGCCCGGCGACGAGCAGGGCGGGAAACACGGCGAGATAGCCGAGCGTCGGCATGACGATACCGAACAGCGCGGCGATGGCGAGGAACGTATAGGCCTGCAGGATCGAGACCGCGGTGCCGGCGAGCAGCTTGCACGAGAGCAGGTACCAGCGCGGCAGCGGCGTCACCATCAGGATCCGCATGCTGCCCATCTCCCGGTCGTAGACCATGGACAGCGAGCTCTGCATGCCATTGAACAGCTGGATCATGCCCAGCAGCCCCGGCACGATGTAGACCTCATAGGGGATGTAGGTCTGGTACGGCGGGGTAATGGCGATGCCGAGCGCCGCCCTGAAGCCGGCGGCGAAGATCAGGAGCCAGACAAGCGGGCGGACCAGCGCCGCAAGAAAGCGTTCCCGCTGATGCAAAAAGCGCAGCACCTCCCGCGTGACGATGCCGGCGAGGCAGAGCAGGGCGTGCCGTCGGGTCACCGGCCGCCCCCGTCCGCCGCGGCCGGCGGCGCCGTCGCAGTGAAGTGGTCGAAGGCTTGGCGCAGCGTCGCGGCGCCGGCGGCCGCGAGGATCTCCGACACGCCGCCGGCCGCCCGCACCCGGCCCTCGTGCATGACGACGACGTCATCGGTCGCCGCGATCTCGTCGATCAAGTGGGTGGCCCAGAGGACGCCGATGCCGTCGTCACGCGCCAGCGCGTGCGCGTGGTCGACGATGCGCTGGCGGGTCGGCACGTCGAGGCCCACCGTGGGTTCGTCCAGCAGCAGCAGGGCGGGGCGGTGCAGCAGCGCGCGCGCCACCTCGACGCGCCGGCGGAAGCCGCCGCTGAGCGTGCGGACCCTCTGGGTGCGCTTGTCGGCGAGGTCGAAGCGGGCGAGTTCGGTGTCGATGCGCGCCGCCGCCGCGCCGCCGGACAGGCCATGCAAGGCGGCAAAGTAGCGCAGGTTCTGGACGACCGTCAGGTCCAGGTCGAGGGTCGGCTGCTGGAAGACCACGCCGAGCCCGGCGAGCGCGCGCTCCGCTTCAAGCCGGATGTCATGCCCATTGATCGAAATGGTGCCGTCGCGGCTCTCGAACAGATGGGTGATCAGGCCGAACAGCGTCGACTTGCCCGCGCCATTGGCGCCGAGCAGGGCGCAGAAACGCCCCCGCGCGACGGTGCATGAGACGTCATCGAGCGCGAACGCGCCGCCGTAGCTGTAGGCGACGCGACTAACCTCCAGCGCGGTCCCCGGCGCCGGCACGGTTCAGGCGCCGTCACGGTTCAGGCGCCGTCACGGCTTGATTGCGACGCCCCACGGATATCGTCCGACCTTGATCGATTTGATCGGCTCGAGGGACGCGACGTCGATCACCGTCACATCGCCACTGACGCCGTTGGTGGTCAACAGCCGCGTCTCGTCGGGCGTCAAGGCCAGGTGCCAGACACGCCGGCCGACCAGGATGTACTTCAGCACCTCGAAGGTCTGGGCATCGACGACCGCGATGTGGTTGGCGGGACCGAGGGCGACGAAGGCGTGGCGGCCGTCCGATGTCAGCTTGATGCCCACCGGCTGCACCCGATCGTCGGGGATGCCTTTCAGCTCGAAGCCGATGGTCTTGATGGTCTCGCGGGTCGCCACGTCCATGATCGCGACCGTGCCGCCGATTTCCGACGACACCCACAGGCGCGCGCCGTCTTGGGTGAACTCGGCGTGGCGCGGCCGCTGGTCGACCAGGCTGTTGTCGATGAGCTCGTAGGTCTCGGTGTCGATCCAGTGCACCATGTTGGTGGTCTCGGAGGTGTTGACCGCGACCTTGCCGTCGGGGCTGACCGCCATGCCCTCCGGCTCGACGCCGACGTCGATCTGGGCGATCACGGAGCGGCTTTCCACGTCCACGACGGTGACGATGTTGTCGTCCTCGTTGGCGATGTAGAGGTGGCGATCGTTGGGGTGCAGATAGAACTGCTCGGGATCGGCGCCGGACGGCAGCTCGCCGATCTTTTCGAGGGTCGCGACGTCGAACACCTCGACCGTGTCGTCGTCGCTGGCACAAATATAAAGGCGCGAATGATCGCGACTGAGCGTGATGCCGCGCGGCCGCTGGCCGACGTCGAAGGTCTGGATCACCTCCATGGTTTCGGTGTCGATGATCGAGACGGAGTTGTCCTTCTCGTTGCTGACGAACGCCGTGGCCGCGTGGGCGACGGTGGCGGACGTCGTCACCGCGGCGACGATCAGGGCGACAAGGGTCAGGGCGGCACGTGGTCTCATGGGGCGGTCCTCCGGTGGCTCAGCGGCCCGGGCACGACGTTTCCGGTTTGTCGTAGCCCAATGTGTCGAGTTCGCTCGCGGGATGCAGGAACCCTTCCTGCGGTGACAGGCTGACCAGGGCCCGCTCCGTGGTCAGCGGGATCGGTTGGCGAAGCTGACCGTTCCACGGCCGATAGGAGAGCTTCCGGCCCTTGAAGGCGGCGAGTTGAAAGCCGTCGCCGACAATGCGGTCGCGGATCGCGGCGAAGTCGGTGGATTTTGCCTGCGTCGCCCCCTCGCCGACCGAGCGGACCGCCGCCCAGACGGCATAGTCCCGCCCCGTCATCCAACGGCCGGATTTTTTCAGGAATCGGCTCTGCAGCTGCGCGGCGCCCCACTGTTCGATGGTGCGGTCCCAGGCCACGGGCACCAGACCGTGGGTGCCGACCACCGGCCGCGGCTCCCAGGTGCGATACGGGAACGCGTCGCCGAACGTTCCGACCTCGTCGACCACCACCAGCACGTCGTGGTCGCGGACCTGGGTGAACACCGGCACCTCCGCCTCGGCCGTGCGCCGGGCATCGTGGCCATAGGTCCAGCCCTTTTCCTCGGCGACGCGGGCACCGAAGCGGTCGGCGGCGCGGCGCAGCGCGGCGGCCATCAGCGCGTCTTCGGGCGCGGTGCCGACCACCATCACCCACGTGGTCCAGCGCTTCGTCACCAGGTACTGCGCCAGGGCATCGGCGAGCATCGCGCGGCTCGGCGCCGTGTGCAGCAGATGCGGCGGGCACGCGGTCGTCCGGAACCGGTCGTCCGTGGCTCGCGCGTTGAAGATGAGCAGATTGCTCGCCCCCTCGGCGGCCAGCACCGCATCCAGCGATGCCGCGGGCAGATCGGCGACGACGAAGCGGATGTCGTCGGCGATGAGGGCATCGAGCGCCGCCAGCACATCGCCATCGGCCTCAAGCATGGTTTCGGTCAAGTCGAACCGCTGCTTGGTGAACCGGCCGGTGGTGGTGTTGTCATCGATGGCGAGGCGCGCGCCCTGCACGCCGTCGTCTTCCGGCGGTTCGAGCCATTGCAGGTTGGAGAGCGCCGCCGGTCGCTCGACCACCTGTCCGAGATAGGCGATCCGCACCACGTCCTCGGCCAGCGCGAAGACCGGCGCACCCGCCAGGACGACCACGAGGAACGCCCACACCCCGCCGCACCTGCGGCGGCGAAGGCGAGCCCATGGCGGACGGGGGAAGTTGATGACCAGTTTGTTCATATCTCGCCCATCTCCGCAAAACCACGCGGTGTGGTCAACATCGACCAAAGTCCAATCGACATGCACGCCGTGGCGCGGCGACCCTGTGATCGGCGATGAAACGGGCCCACGAACGGTCCGCGAGCCTCTAGTCGGGAGGGATTTGACATGCGACGAACGCTTCTGGCCGCGCTGATGGCCTGCCTGCTCATGCCCGCCGTGGCGGCCGCGCAGGGTTTTCTCGCCCGCAAGGCGACGGCACTGGAGGACTTGGTGCTCGGCACCGATGAATCCGGTTACGGGATGTCCCAAACCGAGTATCAAATGCAAACGGGAACCGCCTACACGCTGAAGATCATCAGCACCGGCCGCAAGGAATATGCGTTCGAGGCGCCCGAGTTCTTCAATTTCGTCTGGCTTCGCAAGATCGAGGCCGGAGGCGTCGAAATCAAGGTCACCCACGTGTACGAGCTCGAGTTCGAGGACGAGGGAGAGCTCGAGCTCTATTTTCTGCCGATCCGGCCCGGCACCTATACGTTCCGGGCGCGCGGGCTCGAGGACAAGGGCATGGTCGGCGCCTTCGTGGTGAAATGACACGAGCCCTGGCTCTCGCCGGCATCTTCGGCAGCGGGGTTGCGTTGCTCTGGTCCCCGGCGGCACTGGCCGGCGGCGAGGTCGTCATCGACAACCGCTCGGAGCATACGGTCAAGGCCGTCGCCGTGGGCGGGCAGGCACTGGTCGAGCCGGGCGCCGGCCCGACCACGGTCCGCTTCGAGGCCGACGCGGAGATCGGCATCGACCTCAAGGTCTGGTGGACGGTGCGGCCGCGGGAACTCTGCCAGCAATTCGTGCCGTGGAGCCGTATGGTGGTGGTCACCGGCGGGCAGACGATCCGCTGCCGCACCCAGTGATTCCGCCCCGGATGCGGCCCCTCTGCGGCCCGGCTGCCGGTTCGACCTTTAGCGGATTGCCGGACCCGCGGGCGTTCGATTAAAGTCGAAGAACATCTCGCGGACATTCGCGGCACCCGCCCAAATGTCGCGCGCTGACAACAGGCGTCCGGCGCAGAGCCGACGAACAAAGGG
This sequence comes from uncultured Rhodospirillaceae bacterium, assembly GCA_964495295.1. Lineage (GTDB taxonomy): Bacteria > Pseudomonadota > Alphaproteobacteria > Rhodospirillales > Defluviicoccaceae > CAZBWP01. The sequence continues at coordinate 52,195 of CAZBWP010000001.1, forward strand.
CGCCACCTAATCAATCATCGGGAGATGCCCGGCATGCTCAAGTCACTGCACATCGACCCCGCCAAGTGTACGAACTGCCTGCAATGTGAAATGGCCTGTTCGTACGTCAACGAGGGGGCGTTCAATCCGGCGAAGTCGCGGATCAAGGTGTTCACCTTTCACGACGAGGGCCGTTTCGTGCCCTACACCTGCACCCAGTGCGCCGAAGCCTGGTGCATGCACGCCTGCCCTGTCGACGCGATCAGCCTGAACGCCGCCACCGGCGCCAAGATCGTCTCCTCCGACATCTGCGTCGGCTGCAAGGTCTGCACCATCGCCTGCCCCTTCGGCACGGTGAACTACAACGCCGACACCGGCAAGGTCATCAAGTGCGACCTGTGCGGCGGCGATCCGGCGTGCGCCAAGGCGTGTCCGACGGACGCCATCACCTACATCGATGCCAACTGGACCGGCCTCGACAAAATGCGGCAATGGGCAGCGCGCACCAGCTCTGGCGCCGCCGCCGCGGCTCACTGACGGGGAGAGACGACAATGGCATGGGCCAAGAAGGTTCTTCGGGTCAATCTGACCGAGGGAACCTGCAAGGATGAACCGCTGCGCATGGACTGGGCGCAGCAATATCTCGGGCAGCGCGGGCTGGCGACGAAGTACTTCGTCGAGGAGACCGATCCCAGGGTCGATCCGCTGTCACCGGAGAACAAACTGATCATGACGACCGGGCCGCTGACCGGGACCTGTGCGTCGACGGCCGGCCGCTATTCGGTGGTCACCAAGGGCGCGCTCACCGGCGCGATCGCCTGCTCCAACTCCGGAGGCTTCTTCGGCAACGAGCTGAAGAATGCCGGTTATGACATGATCATCTTCGAGGGGCGGTCGCCAAAGCCGGTCTATCTGCTGTTGCAGAACGGCGATGCCAGGCTGGTCGATGGCGGCGAGATCTGGGGCAGATCGACCTGGGACACCGAGGAGCACATCAAGGCGAAGCATCAGGATCCGCAGATCCGCGTCGCCTCGATCGGCGTCTCGGGCGAGAAGGGCGTCAAATTCGCCTGCGTGGTGAACGACATGCACCGGGCCGCCGGGCGCTCCGGGGTCGGCACGGTGATGGGCTCGAAGAACCTGAAGGCGGTCGCCGTGCGCGGCACCCTCGGCGTCAAGGTCAAGGACTTCCCGACGTTCCTGGCGGCGACCGAGGCCGGCAAGAAGGTTCTCAAGGAAAACGCCGTCACCGGCCAGGGCCTGCCCGCCTACGGCACCCAGGTGTTGATGAACGTGATCAATGAGACCGGCGCGTTGCCGTCCCGCAACCACCGCGACGTGCAGTTCGACAAGGCGCATGCGATCTCCGCCGAGGCGATGCACGAGAAGCGGGCGGACGGCAAGTCGAACCTGATCACCAACCAGGCGTGCTTCGCCTGCACCATCGCCTGCGGCCGGGTGTCGGCCATCGAGCGAACCCACTACACCGTCGTCGACCGGCCGCAATACCAAAAAGCCTCGGGCGGCCTGG
>CAZBWP010000002.1:0-47700 GCA_964495295.1 uncultured Rhodospirillaceae bacterium
CTAATCCTTTGACTTGCATGGTTCCCTCCCCTGGGGTTCCCCTGAACAGAGATGAGGAGCCGAGAGCCGCTGGATGCAACGGCTCTCGGCGCCCGTGAACGGACGTCTCGCCCGACGCCGCCGTCGGCGAAGACGAGTCACGCCCGGATCCTCAACGATCCGCGACGCCGTCGTCCGACGCCAGCCCCCGACTTCGAACTGACATCCGAAGCCGAGGGCCGGACGGTCGCGGCTCGCAAACCGTTACGACCGGCTTGGCCTCAAGCCAGATGTCTCTGGCCAGAGGCCCAAGGCCGGATGTCTCAGGCCGGATGTCTCAGGCCAGCCGCTCGATCGACACGGCGGTCGCTTCGCCGCCGCCGATGCACAGCGCCGCCACGCCCTTCTTCTGGCCGTGCTTCTCCAGCGCATGCATGAGCGTGACGATGATGCGCGCGCCCGATGCGCCGATCGGATGGCCGAGCGCACACGCGCCGCCGTTGACGTTCACCTTGTCGTGCGGGATGTCGATGTCGCGCATCGCCGCCATGGTGACCACGGCGAACGCTTCGTTGATCTCCCACAGGTCGACGTCGCCGGCCTTCCAGCCGGACTTCTCCAGCACCTTGCGGATGGCGCCCACCGGGGCGGTGGTGAACAGGTTCGGCTCCTGCGCAAAGGTCGCGTGCGCGTGGATCATCGCCAGCGGCGTCAGGCCCCGCTTCTCGGCTTCCGAGCGACGCATCAGCACCAGCGCCGACGCGCCATCAGAGATCGAGCTGGAGGTCGCCGCGGTCACGGTGCCGTTCTTGCGGAAGGCCGGGCGCAGCGTCGGGATCTTGTCGACGGCAACCTCGAACGGCGCCTGATCGGTCTCGACGAGGCGGTCACCCTTGCGGGTCTTCACCAGCACCGGCGCGACTTCCTTCTTGAAGGTGCCGTCGTTGGACGCGTTCTGCGCGCGTTTCACCGACTCCGTGGCGAAGGCGTCCTGCGCCTCGCGCGTGAATTGGTACATCTCGGCGCAGTCCTCGGCGAACGTGCCCATCGCCCGCCCTTCCTCGTAGGCGTCCTCGAGACCGTCGTAGAACATGTGGTCCTTGAGCTGGTCGCCGTGGCCCAGGCGATAGCCGGTGCGGGCCTTGAGCACCAGGAACGGCGCGTTGGACATGCTCTCCATGCCGCCGGCGACGATCACGTCGTGCGAGCCGACGAGCAGGTTGTCGTGGCCGAACATCGCCGCCTTCATGGCCGAGCCGCACATCTTGGTGAGCGTTGTCGCGCCCACGTGCCAGGGAACGCCGGCAAAGTGCGCGGCCTGCCGGGCCGGGGCCTGCTTCAGGCCGGCCATCAGGCAGCAGCCCATGATCACCTCGCCGACGTCGTCCGGCGAAACCTTCGAACGCTCGAGCGCGGCCTTGATCGCGGCGCCGCCCAGGTGGGTGGCGGTCACGGTGGCGAAATCTCCAAGCATGCCGCCCATCGGCGTGCGTGCGGCGCCGACGATGACGACGGGATCAGCGGGTGCTGGCATGGTCTTTCTCTCTCCCTCTTGAATCGTTTCCCCAGAAGCGGGTGTGCGTGTGCGAAGATAAGGACGTGTAGCACGCCGCCGCGCGCCAAGACAAGGTCATCGGATGCAAGGCAGCCCCGCTGTCCAGAGGCCGATCGCATCGGGTGAATAGCCTCGTCGGCCATCCAGATCCCCGGTCCATGCCATGCCGCGCCGGTCGCGGCGGCGCCGTTCCCTTGGGCGTCGGCGTGGCTTGACGGCGGGCCCACCAGGGCCCATCAAACGGCGGGCCCACCAGGGCCCATCAAACGGCGGGCCCACCAGGGCCCATCGAGCGGCGAAGAAGACCCGTTGGTTCGATGGGTACGGTTGCATCCGATCCGCCCGACGAACCGCCATGGAGGCTCGGACGGCATTGGGGGACATGCTGTTGGTCCGTGAGTATCTCCACGCCGACACCGGCCGCGGCCTGGGGGCGGCGCATCAGACCGGCTGGACCGGGCCGGTCGCCAATCTGGTGATGCGCCCCTATCGCCAGGAGGTCCCGCGGTTCTGGCTGCGGGCGGCCGCGGGACGCGCCCACGATCGCGGATGAGCGCCACACATGGCGCGCGGCGTATGAGCACCCCGACATGGCGCACGCCGCCGGTCGTCGTCGTCTATCTCAACGGCGTCGTCCAGGGGATGTCCATCGTCAGTGTGCCGGCGCTCGGCGCCGTGCTGAAGGCGCAGCTGGGCCTCAGTGACGCCGAATACGGCGCCGTGTTCCTGCCGCAGCTGGTCTTCGCGGTGATCGGCGCGCTCGGCGGCGGCGCGCTGTCCCGCCGGATCGGCCTGAAGGCGCTGCTCGTCCTGGCGCTGCTCGCCATCGTCGCAGCCCAGTCGCTGCTGGCCGCCAGCGGCGCGCTGCCCCATGCATTGGCGTTTCCGGCGCTGCTGCTCGCCACCGCCAGCCTCGGCCTCGGCGTCGGGCTGCAAGCGGCGCCCATCAACACCTATCCGGCGATCCTGTTTCCCGGCCGGTCCCATGCCGCGGTCGTCGCGGCGCACATGCTGATCGGTCTCGGTCTGGCCACCGGTCCGCTGCTCGTCGCGCCCTTCATCGCGGCCGGCGTCTGGTCCCTCTGGCCGGCGGCGCTCGCCGGCATCGCGCTCGTCCTCGCCGTGGTGACGGGCGGCGTGGCGCTGCCGCCCGAGCAGGCGCCCGCGGCCGGCGACGACGGGCACGCGCCCCGGCCGGTGGCGGCGCCGCTGTTCCGGGTGTTCGTCGTGCTCAGCATCCTCTACGCCTTCGCCGAGGGGACCTTCGCCAACTGGGTCGTGGTGTTCCTGAGCGAGGGGCGGGGGCTCGACGACGCCGTCGCCGGGGCGGCGCTGTCGGTGTTCTGGGGGGCCTTGGTGGTCGGACGGCTCGGCGGGTCGGCGCTGGTCGGCATCGTCTCGCCGCGCCTGGTGTGGGCGGCGATGCCGGTGTTGATGGCCGCGGCCTTCCTGCTCATCCCGCTGGCACAGGGGCCGGTCGGCGGCATCGCCGTGTTCGCCTTCGCCGGGCTCGCCTGCTCGGCCTATTTCCCGTTGATGATCGCCATTGCCGCGGAGATCTTTCCGCGCCATGTCGCCTGGGTCGCGTCGGCGCTGATCGCCGCCTTGATGGTTGGCATCGGCGCCGTCTCCTTCCTCATCGGCGCGGCCCGCGAGGTGCTCTCGTTCGAGGCGATCTACCGGCTCTCCGCCCTCTGGCCGCTGCTCGCCCTGGTGCTGGCGATCCCCGTGCTCCGCCACCGGCCGGCCGCGGCGCCCGCAAGTTGACCATGACCGCGGATAAGACTATTTTCCTTCATGGAGCGCCGTTCGCGTTTCCTTCGTTGAGTGCCGTTCGCGCGGCCACCGGGGGGCATTCGCTGCGAGCCGACGGCATGTCGAGCCCGGCAAAGGCATACAAAATCCGACAGAATCCGACATTATCCGACATTTCGACGTCCGGTTTTCCGGAAACTCTTTGATAACAATCGGTTGGAGGATTTTTCCGCGTCCGGAGGCGGCTTTTTCCGGCATACTTCCGACTCCCAGCGGCACCCCGCGTTGCTTTTGTGCGTTTGGCGGCCGCGTGCCCGTTAAGGGGATGGCAACCGGTCCGTGGCATTGTTTGACAGGCGCGCGACGGGGTGTGTAAAACCCCAGGTCCGGCGAAAAATCGCCGGCGTGCGGATGGGTGGCCGAGCGGCTGAAGGCGCTCCCCTGCTAAGGGAGTATGGGTCAAAAGCCCATCGAGGGTTCGAATCCCTCCCCATCCGCCACCATGTCCCTTGCAGCCAATGGATTGTGGTCCGGAGCGCCGCCGGGGAGGGGTGCAGTTGCTTGAGGCTGACCGCGTTCGCCCGCTGAATGCCGATCCCGAGCGCGCCGGCGCCTACGTGCTCTATTGGATGCAGCAGTCGCAGCGGGCGTCGGGCAACCCGGCGCTGGAGGTCGCCATCGCCGCGGCCAACCGGCTGGGGCTGCCGGTGGTCGTCGGCTTCGGCCTGACCGAGCGCTATCCCGACGCCAACGCCCGGCACTTCGCCTTCCTGTTGCAGGGGCTCGCCAACACGGCCCTCGGGCTCGCGGCCCGCGGCATCGGCTTCGTCGTCCGGCGCGGCAGTCCGGAGCGCGTGGCGCTGGACCTCGCCCGTGACGCGGCGCTGGTGATCTGCGACCGCGGCTACCTGCGCCACCAGCGGGCGTGGCGGGACGCGGTGGCGGCGGATGCGGGTCGCCGGGTCCTCCAGGTGGAGGGTGATGTGGTCGTCCCCGTCGCCCGGGTCTCGGGCAAGGAGGAATACGCCGCCCGGACGCTCAGGCCGAAGCTGCTGCGTCACCGCGACGATTACGTCGTCGACCCCGTCGAAACCGCCGTCGAGCGGCGAAATGACGGCGCCGTGCCCGACGGCGACGTGAATCCCGCCGATCCCGCCGCGACGCTGGCCATGCTCGACGTCGACCGGTCGGTCGAGCCGGTCAAGCGCTTCATCGGCGGCACGGCCGAGGCGCGGCGGCGGCTCCGGGCGTTTCTCGACGGTGGCCTCGCCGGCTATGCGGACGGACGCAACGAGCCCGCCGACTGGCAAGGCTCGTTCCTGTCCCCCTACCTGCACTTCGGCCAGATCTCGCCGGTGGAGGTGGCGCGCGCGGCGGCGACGGCGGACGTCGGCAGCCGCGAGGACCGGGCGGCCTTCCTCGAGGAACTGATCGTCCGCCGCGAGCTCGCCGCCAACTACGTCACCTTCCAGCCCGCCTATGACCGCTTCGACGGCCTGTCGGCCTGGGCGCGGAAGACCCTGGCCGAGCACGCCGGCGACCGCCGCGACCGGGTCTATTCGCCGGCAGAGCTGGCGGCGGCGGACACCCACGACCGCTACTGGAACGCGGCGATGCGCGAGATGGTGCACACGGGTTTCATGCAGAACTACATGCGCATGTACTGGGGCAAGAAGATCCTGGAGTGGTCGCCCTCGCCGCAAACGGCCTTCGCCACCACGCTCGCCCTCAACAACCGCTACTTCCTCGACGGCCGCGACCCCAACTCCTACGCCAATGTCGGCTGGATCTTCGGCCTGCACGACCGCGCCTGGACCGAACGGCCCATCTTCGGGAAAATCCGCTACATGAACGACAAGGGGCTGGAGCGGAAGTTCGACATGGACCGCTACATCCGGGCTGTCGATCACCTCGTCGCCGCCGAACGGGATTAGCCGGGTGGTTCGGGCCAGTCGTTCGGTGGATCGATCCTTCAGGCGGGCTGCCGGCCGGCCTGGTCGAGTTCGGCGCGGATCTCCAGCGGGGTCAGGGCGCGCCCGCCCATTTCCTTGAAGAAGAACGCGAAGTAGCCGTCGAGCTTGGCCAGGAAGGCGGTCAGCTCGGCGTCGGTGCGGACATAGGGCGTGTGCCCGGCGACCAGCGACGGGCTGTGCCAGGCGAACTGCAGGACCCGATGGCCCTGGGCGACGAGGGCGCGGGTAATGCGCTTCAGCTCGCCAAGGTCGACGCTTTCCGGGGTCAGCCGGCTCTGCTCGAGCAGGCGGAGGCGGGACAGGATGCCGGGGACGCGGAGGCGCGCGGCGAGACCGGCCTGGGTCCGCGGCGAGAGCCTGGGCCCGGCGTCGGCGAGCAGTCCGAAGAAGCCGCAGGCGAGCGGGATCTCCAGCACGCTGCGGTCCCGGGTCAGCCAGTAGGCGCGCGGCGGGAAGGCGCGGAAGTCCGGCCCGCCGTCGCCGTCCGGCAGCAGACGGGCGAACACGCTGATGTCGACCCGATAGCCGAGCGCGGCGAGCAGGCCGGGGGTATTGGCGCCGATGCCATAGCGGCCGGCCTTGTAGATGGTCGGGCGTGTGCCGAACGCCCGTTCAATGGTGTCCGTCAGCACGGCCAGCTTGGCCCCCTCCAGCGCCGGCGGCAGGTTGCCGGCGAAGCTGTTGAAGATGGTGACGTCCTCGTCGTGCGGCGGATTCACCCAGGGGTGAAGGTGCGTGCCGATCACCGCGCGGCCGGCATCGGCAAAGCCCCGCAGTGTCGCCGCCGCCGCGGCATCGGCGGCGACGGGATAGTCGACCACGTAGGTCGGGACGACGCCCCAGCGGTCACAGATCGCCTGGGCGCGGTCCTGCGCGGCGATCGAGGTGACGGCGACGGCGGCGCGCGAGTGCGGCTTGGACCAGTCGAACTCTTCCTCGGTGTCGACCACGACGGTCAGCACCGGGCGGTCGCCAAGCGGAGCGATATCGGCGAACGCATCGGCGGGCGGCGGACGGAGCCCGGCGCGGCCTCCCGGCGGTATCATGAAGACCCCTGATGGACCGGCGATTGGTGACATCGCTCCTACCCGCATGGGCACCATCGGCGCAAGGGAATTCACGGACGCGTTGCCCCGGCGGCGGCGTCCGCCGCGATCCGGCAGCGGCGTTGTCCGCCGCCCTGGCCGGTGGCGGTGGCGTCTCATGTCGGCGAAAGTGAACGGCGGTGTCGTCCGCCCGCTTGCAATCGGCGGTTGACGCCCAACATCATCGGCGGACCACAGACGGGTCACTGTGCCGTTTTTTGGGGGTTTGTTCATTCCTTTGCCGGAAACTTGGATCGATTGGCGCCGATCCGGCGGCTGGCCGTGTCGGGCCGCGGCCGGACGCGCCGATGGTTTCGCGTTTCGGGGGTGGCATGGACCCGTGGCGTTTTGATACGATCCGCCCGGCCGGAAACGCCGACGGCGCGCGTCGCTGACGGCGCCGGCAGGCAGGGTCGCCGGGTGGGCGGCGCCGGACACGCGCCGGGCTTCCGCGTCGCAGAGAGGATGGAATGTACACGGACTTCTACGGCCTCTCCGGGTTTCCGTTTCAGCTGACACCGGATCATCGGTTCTTTTTCGACAGCGGCCCGCATCGGCGGGCCATGGCCTACCTGAACTATGGCCTGAGCAAGGGCGAGGGGTTCATCGTCATCACCGGCGAGGTCGGCGCCGGCAAGACGACGATGATCGATCACCTGCTGTTCCAGCTTGAAGGCCGGCCGATCACCACCGCCCGCGTCGTCACCAGCCAGATCGAGGCGAACGATCTCCTGCACCTGGTCGCCGATGCCTTCGGCATCGCCACCGACGTGCGCGGCAAGGGCCAACTGTTGAGCCGCATCGGCGCGTTCCTGACCGAGACCCATGCCGCTGGCCAGCATACGCTGCTGATCATCGACGAGGTTCAGGCGCTGTCGGGCTCGGCGCTCGAGGAACTCAGGATGCTGTCCAACTTCGGCATGGGCAACCGCTCGATGCTGCAGATCTGCCTCGTCGGCCAGCCCGAGTTCCGCAACACGCTGGCGCGCAGCAGCCTCGAGCAACTGCGTCAGCGGATCATCGCCTCGCACCACTTGTATCCGCTGGATGCCGAGGAGACGCGTGGCTACATCCTGCATCGCCTGGGGCAGGTCGGCTGGCAGAACGTGCCCGCGCTGAGCGACGATGTGTTCGACACCGTGCACGCAGGAACGGGCGGCATTCCCCGGAAGATCAACGTTTTATGCGATCGCCTCCTGCTGTTCGGCTATCTCGAGGAGAAGACGGCGCTGACCGGCCAGGACGTTGAGGAGGTGCTGATGGACATGCGGGAGGAGATGATCCCGCCGCCGTCGGCCCGCGCCGCCGCCCAGGCCGCGGCGCGCGAGCGCATTGACAGCGGCTCGGAGTCCAATCTCGACGAGCTGCTCGATCGGGTCTCTTCCCTCGAACATCGCCTGCGCCGCGGCGGCGAGTGAGCGCGAGCCACGCGGCGAAAGCGGACCGGACACCGATGACAGAGATGCTACATCGCCGCTGGGCGGAGGGCGTCGACGCCGCTCCGGTCGACACCGGACGCCAAGCGGCGCCATCCGCACCGCCCCAGCCGCTGGGCGGCGACCGGCCGATCAGCGCGATGACCGTCGATGTGGAGGACTATTTCCAGGTTTCGGCGCTCGCCCCCTACGTCCGCCGCGACGCCTGGGACGCCATGCCGAGCCGCGTCGAGCGCAACACCGACCGGGTGCTCGACCTCTTCGCGGACTGCGGCGTGCGCGCCACGTTCTTCACCCTGGCCTGGGTCGCCGAGCGCCATCCCCGGCTGATCCGGCGCATCGTCGAGGGCGGCCACGAACTCGCCAGCCACGGCGTCGAGCACGTGCGGGTCAGCGATCAGACGCCCGCGGCCTTCAAGGCCGACGCAAGCCGGGCCAAGGCGATCCTGGAAGACACGGGCGGTGTCGCCGTGCGCGGCTATCGGGCCGCCAGCTTCTCCATCGGTGCTACCACGCCGTGGGCCTTCGAGGTTCTCGCCGAGGTGGGCCACGACTACAGTTCGAGCGTCTATCCGATCCGGCACGACCACTACGGCATGCCCGAGGCCCCCCGGTTCGCCTATCGGCCGCTCGCCGACCAGGCGTTTCTCGAAGTGCCGATCAGCACGACGATGCTTGGCGGACGGACCGTGCCGTGCGGTGGCGGCGGCTACTTCCGGTTGCTCCCGTATGCCCTGTCGCGGTGGGCCCTGCGCCGCGTGACGGCCCGAGAGCGCGCGCCGCTGGTGTTCTATTTCCACCCGTGGGAGATCGATGCGGATCAGCCGCGGGTGCCGGGTGCCGCGTTCCGCGCCCGGTTCCGCCACTACACCAACCTGGAGCGCATGCAGGACAAGCTGCGGGCGGTTTTGCGCGACTTCCGGTGGGACCGGATGGACCGACTGGTGGATGGCGTGAAGGGCACGGCACCGCCCGTGGGCGGACGCCTCACATGAGCACGGGTGGGTGACGGCATGGGTCCACTGCATCGTTCCGACACCGTGGCCGCCCCGGAAGCGGACCTGGTCGGCGTCTCGAGCCCGGCGCCGATGGCCGCCACCGCCGGTCCGGCGCCGATGGGCGCCACCGCCGAGGGCCCGACGCCGATGGGCGATGCGGCCAGCGCGACCACGTCGGCCGACGATGCCGCGGCCCGCTGGCGCCTGCCGCTCGTCGTTCTCGGCGTCGTCCTCGCCGGCCTGTTGGGCGCCTTCGCCGAGACCGCCTGGTCGATGGTCGACAAGTGGTGGTCTGTCGGCACCTATGGCCATGGCTTTCTGATCGCTCCGGTGAGCGGCTACCTGATCTGGCGCCGCCGCGCGCTGCTGGCGGCGATCACCCCGTCGCCCTGTTTCTGGGGCCTGCCGCTAATGGCGGTGATCGGTCTCGGCTGGCTGCTCGGCGATATCGCCGGCGTCATGGTCGTCAAGCAGGCGGCGCTGGTTGCCTGGATTTGCGCGGTGGCGCTCACCGTGCTGGGCTGGCAGGTGATCCGCTGGATCCTGTTTCCACTCGGGTTTCTGTTCTTCTCGGTGCCCGTCGGCGATTTCCTGGTGGCGCCGATGCAGGACGTGACGGCGGTGATGTCCGTCGATCTGGTCCGCCGGTCCGGCGTGCCGGTGTTCATGGATGGTCTGCTGATCCACATTCCGACTGGCAGCTTCATCGTCGCTGAGGCCTGCTCCGGCGTGCGGTTCATGATCAGCACGCTGGCGCTCGGGTTTCTCGGCGCATACTTCTTCTACACCTCGTGGTGGCGGCGGCTGCTGTTCCTCGGCCTGGCCATTGTCGTGCCGATCATCGCCAACGGCATTCGCGCCTACCTGATCGTGATGATCGCCCATTGGAGCGATCACACCATGGCGGTCGGTGTCGATCACCTGGTCTATGGCTGGGTGTTCCTCAGCTTCGTGACCTTGTGCCTGCTCGGCCTCGGCATGACGTTCCGCCAGACCGTGGAGGAACCCGGTCCCGAGGCCGTCGCCAACGATCCGCCGCGGCGCGGGAGCGGTCCGGCCCGGACGGTCGCGGCGGCGGCGGCGGCGCTTTTGCTGATCGCGACGGTTCCCGTCTACGGCAGCGTGATCGAAAGCCGCAGCCTGAGCGAACAGCACGCCGGACCGCAGGCTCCGCCGAAGGTCGGTGGTGCCTGGATGGCCGTGGACGAGGACGATCCGCTGGAGGTGCGGCTGCCCGGACTCGATCCGACGATCCAGCAATCGTATGCCGACGGTGACCGGCGCGTCCAGTTCATGACCGCCTACGTGCCGGTGCAGCGGCAGGGTCAGGAGGTTGTCAGCCAGTACCACAGCTTCGAGCAGGGCCCCTGGCTCAGGGTGCGGGGCGGGGTTGAGACCATCCCGTTCGCCGGCAACGATCTGCGGGTTCGCGCCGTCGAGTTGCGGCGCAACTTCGAGGGGCGTCTCGTCTGGTTCTGGTATTGGGTGGACGGCCACCACACCTCGAGCCCGCTCGTCGCCAAACTGCTGGAAGTCAAGGCCAAGCTGCTCGGCGGTCGCCTGGATGCGGCGCTGATCGTGGTCGCGGCGGACTTCGTCGAGCAGCCCGCCGAGGCGACGTCGGCCTTGGCGGCGTTCGTCGCGGATCTGGGTCCGCTCGAGGACTTTTTCGGCGACCCCGATGGCTGATCGGGCATCGAAGGGCCGATCGTCCTCGAACGCACGCCAGCCCCACCGCCATCGCACCAGCCGGCCCGCGCCGGCGCCCACGGTCGGCGCCACTCCCACAGCCCCAGCCACAGCCCCAGCCACAGCCCCAACCACAGGCACGGACAAGCCCGCATGTGTGGTATCGTCGGCATTCTCGACACCGTAGGCGCCCGGCCGATCGATCGCGCCCTGCTCGCGGCGATGAACGACACGCAGGCGCATCGCGGCCCCGATGCCGCGGGCCTGTATACCGGCGACGGCATCGGTCTCGGCCACCGGCGCCTGTCGATCATCGATCTCGCCGGCGGCCAGCAGCCGCTGTTCAACGAAGACGGCAGCGTCGTCGTCATCTTCAACGGCGAGATCTACAATTTCCAGGCGCTGACGCGGGAGTTGCAGGCCGCGGGGCACAGCTTCGCGACGCACTCCGACACCGAAGCGATCGTCCACGCCTGGGAAGAGTGGGGCGAGGCGTGCGTCGAGCGGTTCCGTGGCATGTTCGCCTTCGCCATCTGGGACACCCGGACCCGCACCCTGTTCATCGCCCGCGACCGGCTCGGCATCAAGCCGCTGTACTACGCGGTTCTCGACGACGGCACCTTCCTGTTCGCTTCGGAGCTGAAGGGCGTGCTGCGTCATCCCGACCTGCCGCGGACGCTCGACGTGTGCGCGATCGAGGACTATTTCGCCTACGGCTACATTCCCGACCCGCGCACGATCTACGCCAGCGTGGCGAAACTGCCGCCGGGGCACACCCTGACGATCCGACCGGGCGCTCCCCGGCCGGCGCCGCGGCAGTTCTGGAACCTCGCTTTCGCCCCCCGCGACGATCGCAGCGAGCGGCAGCTCTGTGACGAGTTCCACGAGCAGTTGCGGGAGGCGGTGCGACTGCGCCTGATCGCCGATGTGCCGCTGGGTGCCTTCCTCTCGGGCGGCGTCGATTCGAGTGCCGTCGTGGCGACCATGGCGGGGTTGTCCCAGTCGCCCGTGGTCACATGCTCGATTGCCTTCGGCGAAGAAGCCTACGACGAGGCCCGCTACGCGCGCCTGGTCGCCGACCGGTACCGGACCGACCACAAGGTGCGCGCGGTCGACCCGACGGCGTACGACCTCATCGACCGGCTGGCCACGATCTATGACGAGCCGTTCGCCGACAGTTCCGCGATCCCCACCTATCGGGTCTGCGAACTGGGCCGCGAGCACGTGACCGTGGCCCTGTCCGGCGACGGTGGCGACGAGGCGTTCGCCGGCTACACGCGCTATCGCTGGCTCGACCAGGACGAGCGCATCCGAAGGTGCGTCCCGCGCGGCTTGCGTCGCCCGCTCTTCGGCGGGCTCGGCGACCTGCTGCCGGCGAACGCCGCGTGGGGACCGAAGCTGGTGAACGCGAAGGCCACGCTGCAGTCGCTCGGCCGTGACCTGGTGGAAGGCTATTTCCACGAGATCTCGGTGATCAAGGAGGCCGACCGGATGCGTTTGTATTCGCCGACGCTCCGACGCGGGCTGCAGGGCTACCAGGCCATCGAGGTGCTGCGCGGCCATATCGAGAGCGCGCCGGCCGACGACCATGTGGCGCGGATCCAGTACGCCGACTTCAAGACCTATCTGCCCGGCGATATTCTGACGAAGGTGGATCGCGCCAGCATGGCGCACGCGCTGGAGGTGCGCGTGCCGATCCTCGACCATAAGCTGCTGGAATGGGCGGCCACCGTGCCGACGCACATGAAATTGCGCGGCCGCGAGGGAAAATACCTGATGAAGAAGGCGCTGGAGCCGCTGTTGCCGCACGAGGTGATGTACCGCAGGAAGATGGGCTTCGCCGTGCCGATCGCGGAATGGTTCCGCGGGCCGCTGCAAGACCGGGTGCGCGCGGCGCTGACCGGCCAGCGCCTGCAGGACACGGGCCTGTTCGACGGGACGGCGATCGCCGGACTGATCGACGATCACGTGGCCGGCACCGGCAACCACAGCGGCAGTCTGTGGGCGCTGTTGATGTTCGAGTCCTTCCTGCGGCAGGTCCACGACGTGTCGCGAGCCCCGGCCGACACCGCGCCGGCCGCCATCGAGGCCTGAGCCCGACCCGCGGCGATGGCGCACGGAGCTTGGCGAAGCCTGCCGGCGCCGGCGCTGGTTGGGGTCCGGACCCGTGTTTACGGGTTGACTTGGCGCGGGGACACGGCGATACATTAGGAAGAGGGATGATCTTAGTGTCAGGTCAATGAGCGCATCGCACTCAGTCGAGAACGGGAGGGACGGTGGTCCCGCCGGAGCCGGTCGGTTCCGGATCGTCCTGGGTGCGTCTCGCGCTGCTCTACCGCTCACGGGCCTTCGACTTATCGGCCCCTGAACGCGCGACCACCCGCGCTTGGGCTGGCTGCGTTCAGGGGGAAAGTGGCGCCGTTCCGACCGCTTCCTTAAGTTGCGACACGAAGGACCCGAAATCATGAGCACGAACAGCGATCCCGATCGCGTCATCATCTTCGACACGACCATGCGCGACGGCGAGCAATCGCCGGGCGCGTCCATGAACCTGGACGAAAAACTGAAGATCGCCGCCATCCTCGAGGAACTGGGCGTCGACGTCATCGAGGCCGGGTTTCCGGCCGCTTCGCCCGGCGATTTCGAGGCGGTGCATGCGATCGCCCGATCGGTGACGGAGTCGACGGTCTGCGGCCTCAGCCGCGCCGGCCGCGGCGACATCGAGCGGACCGCCGAGGCGATCAAGCCGGCGGCGCGCGGCAGAATCCACACGTTCATCGCCACCAGCCCGCTGCACATGCAGTACAAGCTGAAGCTCTCGCCCGACGAGGTGCTGGAGCGCATCGTCGACAGTGTGACGTTCGCCCGCCAGTTCACCGACGACGTGGAGTGGTCGTGCGAGGACGGGTCGCGCAGTGAGCACGACTTCCTCTGCCGCTGCGTGGAGACGGCGATCGCCTGCGGCGCCCGCACCATCAACGTGCCGGACACGGTCGGCTATGCGGTGCCGGACGAGTTCGCGGCGTTGATCGCGATGCTGCGCAACCGCGTCCCGAACATCGATCGGGCCGTTCTGTCGGTGCACTGCCACAACGATCTGGGGCTGGCCGTCGCCAACTCCCTGGCGGCGGTGCGCGCCGGGGCCCGGCAGGTGGAGTGCACCATCAACGGGCTCGGGGAACGCGCCGGCAACGCGGCGATGGAAGAGATCGTCATGGCGCTGCGCACCCGCCGCGACTTCATGCCGTACACGACCGGGATCAGGACCGAGCACTTCATGCGGGCCTCGCGCCTGGTCTCCGCGGTGACCGGCTTCGTGGTGCAGCCCAACAAGGCGATCGTCGGCGAGAACGCCTTCCGGCACGAATCGGGGATCCACCAGGACGGCATGCTGAAACATGCCGGAACCTACGAGATCATGACCCCGGAGTCCGTCGGCCTGCAGAAATCGACGCTGGTGCTGGGCAAGCTGTCAGGCCGCAACGCGTTCCGCGAGAAGCTGAAGGAACTGGGCTACGAGCTGGGCGACAACGCGCTCACCGACGCCTTCGACCGGTTCAAGCGTCTGGCCGACCGCAAGCGGGAGATCTTCGACGAGGACATCATCGCACTGGTCGACGATGAAGTGATGCGCGTCAACGACCGCATCAACTTGGTCTCCATGGACCTGACGTGCGGCACCCGCGAGCCCCGGGCGCGCATCGAACTCGCGATCGACGGCGCGGTCGAGGCCTGCGAAGCCAGCGGCGACGGTCCCGTCGACGCGGCGTTCCGCTGCATCCGTCAATTGGTGCCGACGGAGGCACGCCTGCAGCTCTATCAGGTGCACGCCGTCACCGGCGGCACCGATGCCCAGGCCGAGGTCACGGTGCGACTCGATGAGCATGGACGCACCGTAAACGGGCGCGGCGCCGACACCGACACCATGGTGGCGTCGGCGAAAGCCTACGTGAACGCGCTGAACAAGTTGTTGGTCAAGCGGGAGAAAACCGCGCCGTCGGCGCGGACCGCCTGATTGCGCCGCGCGACGGCCTTGTCAACCGCCGGCCGTCGTGTACAAACCGACTAAGGTCATGCGCCGGGGCCTCGTCGCCCCGGCGCTCCCCGATCCTGGCTATCCATCCCCGCTCGGGGCGAGGTCGAACCGACAATCATGCTCTCCGGTCTCTTCGGATTTCTCTCCGCCGACATGGCGATCGACCTCGGCACCGCCAATACGCTCGTCTACGTCAAGGGGCGCGGCATCGTCCTGAACGAGCCCTCCGTCGTCGCCATCGCCGAGTTCAAGGGGCGCAAGCAGGTGCTGGCGGTGGGCGAGGAGGCGAAGCTGATGCTCGGCCGCACCCCGGGCAATATCCAGGCCATCCGACCGCTGCGCGACGGCGTCATCGCCGACTTCGAAGTCGCCGAGGAGATGATCAAGTATTTCATCCGCAAGGTGCACAATCGCCGGTCGTTCGCGAGCCCGCTGGTCGTTGTCTGCGTGCCATCCGGATCCACCGCCGTCGAGCGCCGCGCCATCCAGGAATCGGCGGAAAGCGCCGGCGCCCGGCGGGTGCTGCTGATCGAGGAGCCGATGGCGGCGGCGATCGGCGCCGGGCTGCCGGTGACCGAGCCGACCGGCTCGATGGTCGTCGACATCGGCGGCGGCACCACCGAGGTCGCGGTGCTGTCGCTGGGCGGCATCGTCTACTCGAAGAGCGTACGGGTCG
Organism: uncultured Rhodospirillaceae bacterium; assembly: GCA_964495295.1. Classification (GTDB taxonomy): domain Bacteria; phylum Pseudomonadota; class Alphaproteobacteria; order Rhodospirillales; family Defluviicoccaceae; genus CAZBWP01. Next base: position 15,183 of record CAZBWP010000002.1, read on the forward strand.
GCGGCGACAAGATGGACGAGGCGGTCATCGCCTACATTCGGCGCAACCACAACCTGCTGATCGGCGAAGGCAGCGCCGAACGCATCAAGGAAGAAATCGGCTCCGCCTGCCCGCCGGAGGACGGCGACGGGCGGACCATGGAGATCAAGGGCCGCGATCTGATGAACGGGGTGCCGAAGGAGCTGGTGATCAGCGAACGGCAGATCTCGGAGAGCCTGGCCGAGCCCGTCGGCGCCATCATCGATGCGGTGAAGGTCGCCCTCGAGCACACCGCCCCGGAACTGTCGGCCGACATCGTCGACAAGGGAATCGTGCTCACCGGCGGCGGCGCGCTGCTCAGCAACATCGACTTCGTGCTACGTCACGCAACGGGCCTTCCCGTCTCCATCGCCGATGATCCGCTGAAGTGCGTCGCGCTTGGCACCGGCCGGGCGCTGGAAGAAATCAAGAGAATGCGCAACGTCCTGGTTACCATGTATTAGTTGTTTTCAGTGAGATGTTGTGAAACGCTGATTGGCAATCGAGAACGAGTTGGGGGAGTGGACGCGTGGTCAAGGCAGCGTGTGAAACCTCCCAGGGCGATTGAGGCTCCGTGAACGAAAGACCGAGATCCGATCCCCGTCCCGCCGTCGCCGTCCGCGGCGTCCTGCAGCGCTTCGCCTCCGCCGGTCTGGTCATGACCGCCGTCAGCCTGTTGCTGCTCGGCAAGGTCGACGCGGTTCTCATGGAGCGGTTCCGCAGCGCCGTCAGCGATACGGTGGCGCCGCTGCTCGACGCTCTCGCCACGCCGACGGAAGCGGTCGGCGGCACCATCGCCGGCGTCTACGACCTGGTCACGTTGCGGGAGGAGAACTCCCGGCTCCGCGAGGACCGCGAACTCATGCTGCGTTGGCAGGCGATGGCCCTGCGTCTGGAAGCGGAAAACGCGGCGCTCCGCAAGCTCCTCAACCTGGTTCCCGAACCCGGCGCCAAATATGTCACCGCCCGGGTCATCGCCGATCCCGGCGGAACTTTCGCCCAGAGCCTGCTCGTCAATGGCGGTCGCGCCGATGGCATCGGCATCGGCCACGCGGTGCTGTCGAGCGATGGCGTCGTCGGCCGCATCGTCGGTGTCGCCGAGCACTCGGCCAGAATCCTGATGGTCACCGACCTCAATTCCCGCATCCCGGTCGTCGTCATGCCGTCGGGTGCCCGCGGGGTGCTGGCCGGCGACAACACCCAGCGCCCGCGCCTGCTGCACACCGGCGCCGATGTGCGGGTCGCGCCGGGAGACCAAGTGTTGACGTCGGGAGACGGCGGGGCGTTTCCGCCGGGCCTGCGGCTGGGCATCGTCGCGACGGTGGATGAGGGCGGGATCGCGGTCGTGCCCCACGTCAGCCGCGATCGGGTGAGCTATGTGGAGGTCGTCGATTTCGGGCTGGCCGGCATCCTCGGCAGCCGCATCAAGGGCGGCGGGGCCTCCGAGCCCGACACTACGACCGGGAACGGACGACGGAGGATGGCGTCGACCCGGTGAAGCGATCGCTCTGGATGAAGCTGGACGCGACGGCGCGGCAGTTGACACCCTTCGGTTCTGCGATCCTGTTCACGGTTCTGGCCGTCCTGCCCCTGGACCTGCCGATGATCGGGAGCGTCAGTCCGGTGTGGCCCTTGATCCCGGTCTATGTCTGGTCGCTGCTGCGTCCGGATCTTTTCCCTGCCATCGCCGCATTCGCGACCGGGGTTTTGTATGATGCCCTCAGCGGCGCGCCGATCGGCGCCAATGCCGCGGTGTTCGTCGTCGTCCAGATCGTCGTGTCCGGGGAGCGGCAGCGGCTGTTCTTTCACGGCAAGCCGTTCCCGCTCGTCTGGTTCGGCTTCGCGCTGATCCTGTTCGGCGCGCTTGCCATCGCATGGTTGCTGTCGAGCGCCTGGAACGGCATGTTGTTGCCGGCCCGGGTGCTGGGGCTGCAATTCCTGGTGACGTTCGGACTGTTTCCGCTGGCGGCGTGGGCGCTGTACGGTTGGCAGCGGTTGATTCTGAGGCAGGCTTGAGATGTATCGCGACGCGGACCGGCAGAAGGTTTTCACCCGCCGGGCGCTGATGCTGGCCGGCGGCAAAATGCTGCTGCTGAGCGGCCTCGCCGGTCGCATGTATGAGTTGCAGGTGGTCGAATCGAGCCGGTATGCGACCCTGGCGGAGGAGAACCGGATCAACCTGCGCCTGTTGGAGCCGAGCCGCGGGCGAATCTTCGACCGCTTCGGGCGTCCGCTGGCGGTCAACCGCCGCACCTATCGCATCCTCCTGGTCGCCGAGGATGCGCCCGACGTGCGCGCGACCCTGGCGGCGCTGCGCACCATCGTCGCCATCGACGGCGAGGCGGAGGCGCGTGTCCTGCGCGACGTGCAGCGGCGCCGCAAGTTCATCCCGGTCACCGTGCACGACGACCTGCAGTGGGAGCAGGTCGCCCGCGTCGAGGTGAACACCCCGGAACTGCCCGGCATTTCCATCGATGAAGGCCAGCGGCGGAGCTATCCGCACGGCACCGAACTGGCGCACGTCATCGGCTACGTGGCCGCCGTCTCCGAGAACGAACTGACCGGCGACCCGTTGCTGGAACTGCCGGGCTTTCGAATCGGCAAATCGGGGATCGAGAAGGTCCACGACCTGAGCCTGCGTGGCGCGGGTGGTCGTTCGGCGGTCGAGGTGAACGCGTTTGGCCGGGTCATCCGCGAGCTGTCGCGCAAGGAGGGCGCCGCCGGCGCCGACCTGCGAACGACCATCGATCTCGATCTGCAACTGGCCGCCAGCCGGCGGCTCGGTTCGGAAAGCGCCGCGCTGGTCGTCATCGATGTCCACAGCGGCGAGATCCGCGCGCTCGTCTCCAATCCGGGCTTCGATCCCAATGCCTTTTCGCGAGGCCTGAGCCGCGAGGAATGGCAGGCTCTGGTCGACGACCCGCGGGCGCCGCTGACCAACAAGGCGATCGCCGGCCAGTACGCGCCGGGATCGACGTTCAAGATGGCGGTGGCGCTGGCGGCGCTGGAGCGTGGGGTCATCAACGAGGCGTCGACCGAGTTCTGTCCGGGCCACCTCAAGATCGGCAACCACGCCTTCCATTGCTGGAAGCGGGGCGGGCATGGCCGGATGAACCTGCGCAGCGCGATCGTCGAATCGTGCGACGTCTATTTCTATGAGGTGGCACGGAAACTCGGCATCGACCGCCTCTCCGCGGGCGCCGAACGGCTCGGTCTCGGGCAGACGCTCGGCATCGACCTGCCGGGTGAGCGGGCAGGGCTGCTGCCGACCCGCGCGTGGAAGCAGGCGGCCTTGGGCAAGCCGTGGCTCGCCGGCGAAACGGTGATCGCCGGCATCGGCCAGGGGTACGTTCTGTCGACGCCGCTGCAGCTTGCCGTGATGACCGCGCGCCTCGTCAATGGCGGCCACGCGGTGACGCCGCGCCTGACCGTGCCGGCAGCGGGCGGTGCCGCGGCCGGGCAGGGGGCGGCGCCGGTGGGATTCGCTCCCCAGCATCTGAACGCGGTGCGCGAGGCCATGGTCGCCGTCGTCGCCGACCGTCGCGGCACCGCCCGCGGCGCCGCCATCGGCGATCCCGCCCTGGAGATGGGCGGCAAGACCGGCACCTCTCAGGTGCGGCGCATTACCGCCGCGGAGCGCGCCGCGGGCGTCCGCAAGAACGAGGACCTGCCTTGGGAACGGCGTGACCACGCATTGTTCGTCGGCTTCGCCCCGGCCCATGCTCCGCGCTATGCGGTGGCCGTGATCATCGAACACGGCGGCGGCGGCGCCAAGGCCGCGGCTCCGGTGGCGCGGGACATCCTGCGCGAGGCGCAAAGGCTGGACGCGGAGCGCGCCGGGAGCCGGCCCGCCGCCGATGCGTCGCCGCCGCCCGACGGGGCACGGACATGAGGCGGGAGCCGTAGCATGGGCCTGCAAGGCCATCGCCAACACGAGATCACGCTGGGCCGCAAGCTGTGGCAGGTGCGCTGGCTGTTCGTGCTGCTGCTCTGCGCCGCGGCGTCCGTCGGCGTCGGGCTGCTGTACTCGGCGGCCAACGGCAGCTTCGAGCCGTGGGCGGTGCGCCACGTCGTTCGCTTCGCGGTGTGCCTCGGCATTCTGCTCGTGGTCGCGCTGGTCGATATCCGCGTCTGGCTGCGCGGCGCCTACGGCATCTATGTCGTCTGTCTGATCCTGCTCGTTGCCGTCGAGGTCGCCGGGTCGGTGGGCATGGGCGCCCAGCGCTGGATCAACCTCGGGATCATCAATCTGCAGCCGTCGGAGTTCATGAAGATTGCGCTGATGCTGGCGCTGGCCCGCTACTTCCATTTCCTGGCGGTCGAGGACATCGGCCGGCCGTTGGTGCTGCTTCCGCCGCTGTTCCTGGTGGCGGTTCCGGCGCTGCTGGTGCTCCGTCAGCCAGACCTGGGAACGGCGTTGATGCTGCTGCTTGCCGGCGGGATGCTGTTCTTCGTGGCCGGCGTGCGCCTGTGGAAATTTGCGGTGGTGATCGTCGCCGCCGCCGCCGCCGCGCCCCTGGCCTGGGGCATGCTGCGGGACTATCAGCGACAGCGGGTGCTGACGTTTCTCGATCCCGAGAGCGATCCGCTCGGCGCCGGCTATCACATCATCCAGTCGAAGATCGCGCTCGGCTCCGGCGGCATCAGCGGCAAGGGCTTCCTGCAGGGCACCCAGACCCATCTGAACTTCCTGCCGGAAAAGCAGACCGATTTCATCTTCACCATGCTCGCCGAGGAATTCGGGCTGATCGGCGCGCTTGGGCTGCTGATGCTCTACGTGCTCATCCTCGGCTACTGTTTCGCCATCGCGCTGTCGTCCCGCAACCAGTTCTCGCGATTGCTCTCGATCGGTGTCGGGGTCACGTTTTTTCTCTATCTTTTCATCAACATCGCCATGGTGATGGGGCTGATCCCGGTGGTCGGGGTGCCGCTGCCGCTGGTCTCCTACGGCGGGACGGCGATGCTGTCGCTGATGTTCGGCTTCGGACTGTTGATGAGCGCCCACATCCACCGGGATGTCCTGATCGGTCGCCGCGGGGCCGACGACGCGGCCTGACGGCGCGGGCCGTCCGAAGCCAAACGCCTCGACAATCGCTGGAGCACTTGCTAGATACGGTGCCTTCCCGTGCACGGCTTGGCGCGGGCGTTCGCGTCGCGTCGGCGATGCCAACGGATTTGGCCAACGCACGGGGAGGGAACGAGGCACCGCACGAGGACACGGAGGGCCGTTAGCTCAGTTGGTAGAGCAGCTGACTCTCGATTGGGAGCCCACGTCGGAAACGGGGTGGTGACAAGGCGTCAAAGTCGGGGAACCCGTCCGGTGCGGCCGACGGCAATCCCGAGCCAAGCCCCGCGAGGGGAAGGTGTAGAGACCAGACGGCGCCCGCCTACGTCCCGGTGACGGGATACGGCGATGGGATGGTCCGGGCCACAAACCCCAGCGAGCGGGGGCGGCGAAAGCCGTGGTGGTGGAGTAATCAGCGGGTCGAAGGTTCGAGTCCTTCACGGCCCACCAACACCTGTTGCAGCACCCGGCGGGCGGTGACGTCGGGCGCCTTTCCAGCAAATGCCACAGGACCACCCGATCGGCCTGTATCGGAAACTGGCGTCGAAAACGATCGGTCGATCAGGTCCGGCGGTCCGATCGAGCGGTGCGGCACGTCGGGCGCACGGAAGCCTCCGGGCGCCGCGCTGTCTTGATCACGGCCCGAATCACCGTGGATCCGCTGCGGCGGCAAGGCGCCAGAGCCGCGTAAAAGGGGGCGGCGACCGACGCGGCCGACGCCGCCGCTTATGCCACAGAGATCTGGTTAAATTGCCCGCATTTGCCGTGTTTTTGGGCAATCATTGGAAAGTGCGGAAAAGACCGAGGGTTAGGCTTCCCCGTCCCGGACTTCTCAACAGGCTTGTGCACTCGTTCGGGGGATTATTGTCAGTCGATGTTCGAGAACCGCCGGAAAGGCAGCAATTTGCTCCCGGTGGCGTGACCGCAGGCCGCCTCGGCCCAGGCGCTCCGAGAGATCTTCGAAAAGAATCCGGCGGTGGTCAGAAAGCTTCGTTGCGGCAGTCGCGGAATCCGGAACGGCGTTGACGAACGTCCGCCATCAGCGCCTGCACGTCGGCCGACCGCACCCGGTCGCGCGCCATCATCAAACGAATGATCGGGTCGGCGAGCATCTCCTCAAGGGTCGGCTCTGCCTTGGAAGACGAGGGGTCGGCGCTCCGTCTCGATGCCTCGGACCCGATCGTGTCCCGCGCTTTCATCGCTCGCCCGTCCCTTTCGCCGCGCCGACGCGACCAGCTGCCGCCCGCGCCCGGCACCATCGTCAATTCCACTCGACTAATTAAAATAGTATACTTCTTGCGGGTTTACAACGATCGACACGCGCCATTGTGGATGCCAAGCGTTCCTGGTTGTGGTGGGCGCGGGGCGCGCTGGGCGAAATGCCGCTGGCGGCTCAGCGCATGGTCGGGAACAGGAAGTCGGCGCCGGCGGTGATGCCGCCGTCCCAGCGGGTGGTGACGGTCTTCTGGCGGGTGTAGAAATGGACGCCTTCGGGACCGTAGATGGGGTGGCCGCCGAACAGGCTGGCCTTCCAGCCGCCGAAGCTGTGGAACGCCATGGGCACCGGGATCGGCACGTTGATGCCGACCATGCCGACCTCGATGGCGCTGGCGAAGGCGCGGGCGGCATCGCCGCTGCGGGTGAAGATCGCCGTGCCGTTGGCGAACGGATGGCCGCGGATCAGGTCCACCGCCGCGGGGTAGTCGGGGACCCGGGCGATGGTCAGCACCGGGCCGAAGATCTCCTCCTGCCAGACCCGCATGGCCGGCGTCACCCGGTCGAAGACGCTGCCGCCGATGAAGAAGCCGTTGGCGTAGCCCTGGGGCGGCCGGAAGCCGCGGCCGTCGACCAGCAGCTCGGCACCCTCGGCGACGCCGACGTCAACGTAGTCGGCCACCTTGTCCCGGTGCGCGCCGGTGACGAGTGGCCCCATCTCGGCGTCGGCATCGGTACCGGGACCGATTTTCAGCGCCTTGACCCGCGGGACGATGCGCCGGGCCAGTTCGTTGGCGACGGCCTCGCCCACCGGCACGGCGGTCGCGATCGCCATGCAGCGTTCGCCGGCCGAGCCGAAGACCGAGCCCATCAGCGCATCCACCACCAGATCCATGTCGGCATCGGGGAGGATGACCATGTGGTTCTTGGCGCCGCCGAGCGCCTGCACCCGTTTGTCGTGGGCGGCGCCGGTGTGGTAGACGTGCCGGGCGATCGGCGTCGAACCGACGAAGCTGACGGCGGCGATGGCGGGATGGCCGAGAATTGCGTCGACCACCTCCCGGTCCCCCTGCACCACGTTGAACACGCCGTCCGGCAGCCCCGCCTCGCGCAGCAGTTCGGCGAGGATCAGCGAGGCCGACGGATCCTTCTCCGACGGCTTGAGGATGAACGTGTTGCCGCAGGCGATGGCGACCGGGAACATCCACATGGGCACCATCGCCGGGAAGTTGAACGGCGTGATCCCGGCGACGACGCCGAGCGGCTGACGCAGCGTGTAGCTGTCCATGTGCGAGCCGATGTTCTCGCTCATCTCGCCCTTCAACAGGTGCGGGATCCCGACGCAGAACTCGACGATCTCGATGCCGCGGGTGACCTCGCCGGCGGCATCGGCCAGCACCTTGCCATGCTCGGCGGTGATCGCCCGGCAGATCCCGTCGAAGTGCTTCTCCAGCAGCATGCGGAATTTCAGCAGGATGCCGGCGCGCTTCTGCGGCAGGGTGGCGGCCCAGCCGGGCAACGCCCGGCGGGCGGCATCCACCGCCTTTTGTACATCGGCCGCGGTGCCGAATTGGACGACGCGCGTTTGCTCGCCCGTTGCCGGATTGAAGACCGGGCCATGCCGGTTGCCGCCGGCGTCGACGATGCGGCCGTCGATGTAGTGTCGGACGATGCTTTCCATCGGCGTCCCCGTTGCTGCGTCTGTTGCTTGGGATGCGCCCGCGATCGTCAGGCGGCGATCACGCGCTCGGCCGGGACGTGCTCGTAGCCGAGGTCGCGCGCCACCGCCGGGTGTGTCACCTTGCCGCGGTGGACGTTGAGGCCGTGCAGCAGATGCGGATCGTCGGCCAGCGCCCGTCGGTAGCCCTTGTCGGCGAGCGCCAGGGCGAACGGCAGCGTCGCATTGTTTAGCGCGAACGCCGACGTGCGCGGCACCGCGCCCGGCATGTTGGTGACGCAATAGTGGACGACACCGTCGACGATGTATGTCGGCTCGGCGTGCGACGTCGGTCGGCTGGTCTCGAAACAGCCGCCCTGGTCGATGGAGATGTCCACCAACACCGCCCCCTTCTTCATCTGCGCCACCAGCTCACGGCTCACCAGCTTCGGCGCGGCGCCGCCGGGGACCAGCACCGAGCCGATCACCAGATCGGCGGCGCGGACATAGCGCTCGATGGCGTCCCGGGTCGAGTACATGGGGTTGAACTGCCGGCCGAACCGCATGTCCAGTTCATAGAGCCGGTCGAGCGACAGGTCGAGCACGGTGACGTGGGCTTCCAGGCCCATGGCCATGCGCGCGGCATTGGTTCCGGCGACGCCGCCGCCGAGGATCACCACGTTGGCCGCCGCGACGCCGGAGACGCCGCCGAGCAGGATCCCGGCGCCGCCCTGTTCGCGCTCGAGACAGTGCGCGCCCACCTGCACCGACATGCGCCCCGCCACCTCGCTCATCGGGGCGAGCAGCGGCAGGCCGCCGCGGGCGTCCGTCACCGTCTCATAGGCGATGGCGATACAGCCGGATTCGACCAGCGCCTTCGTCTGCTCCGGGTCGGGCGCCAGATGCAGATAGGTGAACAGCACCTGCCCCTCGCGCAGCATCGCGCATTCGGCCGGTTGCGGCTCCTTGACCTTCACGATCATCTCGGCGGTGGCGAAGATCTCCTCCGCCGTTTCGACGACGCGACCACCCGCCGCCGCATACTCGGCATCGCCGACGCCGATGCCGCTGCCGGCCGACCGTTCCACGAGGATGGTGTGGCCGCGGTCGGCGAGTTCACGCACGCAGGGCGGCGTGAGCCCGACGCGGGCCTCCAGGATCTTGATCTCCTTGGGCACGCCGACGATCATCGGAAGCACTCCTGCGCACGGTTCTTGGTCTTAATCGCAGATGTGCACGGCGTGGCGCCTACGCCACCTCGCGCAGGACGTCGCCGAGGATGCCGAACATCCGGTCAATGTGCGGCTTCTCCAGGATCAGCGGCGGCGACAGCGCGATGATGTCGCCGGTGGTCCGCACCATCAGCCCGCGCTCGAAGCACTTGAGGAACACGTCGAGGGCGCGCTGCGTCGGTTTGCCCGCGATCGGCTCCAGCTCGATGCCGGCAATGATGCCGAGATTGCGCAGATCGATGACGTTGGGCAGGCCCTTGAGCGAATGCACCGCGTCCTCCCAGTAGCCGGCAAGGCCGGCCGCGTGGTCGAACACCTGGTCCTCGCGGTAGACCTCGAGGGTGGCAATGGCGGCGGCGCAGGCCAGCGGATGGCCCGAGTAGGTGTAGCCGTGAAAGAGCTCGATGGCGAAATCGGGCCCGTGCATGAACGCCTCATAGATCTCCCGGCGCACGCCGACGCCGCCCATGGGCACGACGCCGCTGGTCATCCCCTTGGCGAAGGTGACGATGTCCGGTTGGACGCCGAAGTAGTCCATGGCGAACGGTGTGCCGAGCCGGCCGAAGCCGGTGATCACCTCGTCGAAGATGAGCAGGATGCCGTAGCGGTCGCAGAAGCTGCGGAGGCGCTCGAGATAGCCCTTCGGCGGCAGGAGAACGCCGGCCGAGCCGGCCAGCGGTTCGACGATCACCGCGGCGATGGTCTCCGCCCCGTTCAGCGCCACGATGCGCTCCAGCGCGTCGGCGAGGTGCGCGCCCCACGCCGGCTGGCCGCGCGAGAAGGCGTTGTGCTCCAGGTCGTGGGTGTGCGGCAGGTGATGGACGCCGGGCAGGCCGAGCCCGAACAGCTTGCGGTTGTTGGCGATGCCGCCGACGGAGATGCCGCCGAAGCCGACTCCGTGATAGCCGCGCTCGCGCCCGACCAGCCGCGAGCGCAAGGCGTCGCCGCGCACCCGGTGGTAGGCGAGCGCGATCTTCAGCGCCGAGTCGGCGGCCTCCGAGCCGGAGTTGACGAAGAAGAACCGGTCGAGGCCCTCGGGCATCACCTCGCAAAGCCGCGCCGCATACTCGAACGACAGCGGATGGCCCATCTGGAACGGCGGCGCGTAGTCGAGCCGCGCCACCTGCTTCTGCACCGCTTCGACGATGCGGCGGTTGTTGTGGCCGGCATTGCAGCACCAGAGGCCGGCCGTCCCGTCGAGGATCGTGCGACCGTCGTGCGCCGTGTACTCCATGCCGTTTGCCGCGACCAGAAGCCGCGGGTGTGCCTTGAAGTGCCGGTTCGCGGTGAACGGCATCCAGAGGTTTTGCAGGTCGTTGGGACTTGCCGTTGCGGAGTCCGGCAGTGTCGGGGTCATGGCGGTACGCTCCCTGCGCCCACGCGAAAAAACGCAAAGTCCTCATAGCACACGGGCGAAGCGCCCTGGCAAGAGCAATGTCCCCGTGCCGCCGCGCGGCCGGGCGCGGCGCACACCCTCCGTTAACCGATTGTTGTCGGTTGGGGCGCTAACACGTCCGGGCCGGACGTCAACGGCCACCCGGGCGCGGAGGCGTTTAGAGATCCGATGATCATCAGTCAGGCTGCCCCAGCGACGTTCGCCGACGGCGCGGAGACCGCGATCGATGGCAAGCGATGGTCCTTCTGGGTCGACCGGGGCGGCACGTTCACGGATATCGTCGGGCTGCGCCCCGACGGCTCCCTGGTCACCCGCAAGCTTTTGTCCGAGAACCCGGAGCACTACGACGACGCAGCGGTGCATGGGATCCGCGAACTGCTCGGGCTGGCGGCAGATCAGCCGATGTCGTCCGACGTGGTTGAGCACGTCAAGATGGGCACCACCGTGGCGACGAACGCGCTGCTGGAGCGCAAGGGCGAGCCGACGCTGCTGGTCGTCACCCGGGGATTTCGGGACGCGCTCCGGATCGGCTACCAGAACCGCCCGCTGATCTTCAGCCTGCAGATCACCCGTCCGCCGGCGCTCTACCATGCGGTGATGGAGGTCGACGAGCGGATCGGCGCCGACGGCACCATCCTCCGCCCGCTCGACGTGACCGCAGCACGCCGGGACCTGGAGGCAGCCTTTGCGCAGGGCCTCCGGTCCGTCGCCATCACGCTGATGCACGGCTACCGGTTCACCGATCACGAGGAGCGGATCGAGAAGATCGCCCGCGATATCGGGTTCACCCAGGTCAGCGCCAGCTACCGGGTGAGCCCGCTGATGAAGTTCGTTTCGCGCGGCGATACCACCGTGGTCGACGCGTACCTGTCGCCGGTGCTGCGCCGCTATGTGGATCACCTGTCCAACGAGTTGGGCGGCGTCCGGCTGTTCTTCATGCAGTCGAACGGCGGCCTGACGGACGGGCGGCTGCTGAAGGGCAAGGACGCCATCCTGTCGGGACCGGCAGGCGGCATCGTCGGCGCAGCGCGCACCGCGGGGATCGCCGGTTTCGACAAGATCATCTCGTTCGACATGGGGGGCACCTCCACCGATGTCGCCCACTACAACGGCGAATACGAGCGCGAATTCGAAACGGAACTGGATGGCGTTCGCCTGCGCGTGCCGATGCTGCAGATCCATACCGTCGCCGCCGGCGGCGGCTCGATCCTCAGCTTCGATGGCGCCCGCTTCCGCGTCGGCCCGCAATCCGCCGGTGCCAAGCCTGGCCCGGCCAGCTACCGACGCGGGGGTCCGCTGACCCTGACCGACGCCAATCTGCTGCTCGGCCGGATCTCACCCGATCTGTTCCCGAAGGTCTTCGGCGCGAGCGGCACCGAGGGGCTGGACGCCGCGACGGCTTTCCAGGCCTTCCAGGCTCTCACCGCCGACGTCGAACGGCACACCGGACGGAAGACGACGGCGGAGGAGGTGGCGCTCGGCTTCCGCCGCGTCGCCGTCGAAAACATGGCGAATGCCATCAAGAAGATCTCGACGCAGCGCGGCTATGACATCACCCGCTACACGCTCACCTGCTTCGGCGGCGCCGGCGGTCAGCACGCCTGCGACATCGCCGATACGCTCGGCATGTGCAGGATCTTCGTGCATCCGCTCGCCGGCGTGCTCTCGGCGTACGGCCTCGGCCTCGCCGATCTGCGGGCGATGCGCGAGCAGGCGATCGAGAAGCCGATCACCCAGCACCTGGTGCTCCAGCTCCGTCACCAACTGGCGCAGATGGCCACCGAGGCCCTCGCCGAAGTGAAGCGGCAGGGCCATGACGGCGGCGACGTGATGGCGATCAGCCGCGCGCATCTTCGCTACGAAGGCAGCGACACGCCACTGATCGTCGAGTTCGCCGATTATCGGAGCCTGATCGAGCGGTTCGAGGTGGCGCACCGGCAACGCTTCGGCTTCCTGATGCCCGACAAGGGCCACATCATCGAGGCGATTTCGGTTGAGGCGGTCGGCATCGTCACCACCGAGGAAACGGTCAGCGAGGTGACGCAGCGGCAGATGCCGCTCGCACCGCTGGCCAGCACCCGCGTCTACGCGAGCGGATGTTGGACGTCGGCGCCGGTCTATCGCTATCGGGACCTGCAGCCGGGCGATCGCATCGAGGGCCCGGCGATCATCATCGAGCCGAACAGCACCATCGTCGTGGAGAGCGGCTGGGCCGGCTCGCTCACCGGACGCAAGCACCTGGTGATGACGCGGACGCAGCCGCTCGCCCGCGACCACGCCGTCGGCACCAGCGTCGATCCGGTCATGCTGGAGATCTTCAACAACACGTTCATGTCCATCGCCGAGCAGATGGGCGTGATCCTTCAGAACACCGCATATTCAGTGAACATCAAGGAACGGCTCGATTTCTCCTGCGCCGTCTTCGACGCGGCCGGCAATCTCGTCGCCAACGCCCCGCACATCCCGGTGCATCTCGGCTCCATGGGCGAGAGCGTCCGCGCCATCATCGCCGCCAACGGCGGACGGATCCGGCCCGGCGATGTCTTCGCCATGAACACGCCGCTGAAGGGTGGCACCCATCTGCCCGACATCACGGTGATCACGCCGGTGTTCGATACCGCCGACGCGCAAATCCTGTTCTACGTCGCCAGCCGCGGCCACCACGCCGATGTCGGCGGGATCACGCCGGGATCGATGCCGCCCAACAGCCGCACGCTCATGGAAGAGGGTGCGATCATCGACAACTTCAAGCTGATCGACGCGGGACGCTTCCGCGAGCGGGAGATGATCGACGTGCTGCTCGCCTCGCCGTATCCGGCGCGCAATCCGCAGCAGAACATCTTCGATCTTCGCGCCCAGGTCGCGGCCAACGAGAAGGGCGTGTGCGAGCTTCGGAAGCTCGTCGACGACTATGGCCTCGACGTGGTCAACGCCTACATGACGCACGTCCAGGACAACGCGGAAGAGCAAGTCCGGCGGGTCTTCGAACACCTCAAGGGCGGCAAGAGCACCGCCTACATGGATGACGGCGAGCAGATCACCGTCGACATCACCATCGACCGGACCCGGCGGCGTGCCCGCATCGACTTCTCGGAAAGCAGTCCCGAGCAGCCCAACAACTTCAACGCCCCGTTGGCGGTCTGCCGGGCCGCTGTGCTCTACGTCATCCGCAGCCTCGTCAAGGATGACATCCCGCTGAACGAGGGCTGCCTCAAGCCGGTCGACATCGTTGTGCCGAAAGGCTCGATCCTCAATCCCCGGGACGGAGCGGCGGTCGTCGCCGGCAACGTGGAAACGAGCCAGGTGATCTGCAACGCGCTCTATCGGGCGCTCGGCGTGATGGCCGGCTCCCAGGGGACGATGAACAACTTCACCTTCGGCAATGGCGCCTACCAATACTATGAAACCATTGGCGGTGGTTCCGGCGCCGGCGCCGAGTTCGACGGTGCGGACGCGGTCCACACCAACATGACGAATTCGCGGCTCACCGATCCGGAGGTGCTGGAATGGCGCTATCCGGTGCTGGTCGACAGCTTCGAGGTGCGCGAGGGATCCGGCGGCCGCGGGCGGCGGAGCGGCGGCAACGGCCTGGTGCGGCGCATTCGGTTCATCGAACCGATGACCGCGGCGATCGTCTCCGGATACCGGGTGGTCGAGCCGCAGGGCGTCGACGGCGGCAGGCCGGGCAGGGTCGGCCGCAACCGCGTCGAACGCGCCGATGGCACGACCCAGGAGCTCGCCGGAACGGATTGCGTCGACATGCAGCCGAACGACGTTTTCGTGATCGAAACGCCGGGAGGTGCTGGGTTCGGTGCTCCGCGGGAGGCCGAGGCGATCCGACCGGCCCGCGCGCCGCACCGGGAACCGGCCCCGATGGTCGGCGAGACCCGGGAGGCAGGACAGAGCGACGATGTCGAGCGGACGCACGGGTCGGGCTGTGTGGCCTGTCGCGCCCGATATGGAGCGGACGCGCTTGGTGTCTGATAGCCGCCGAACCGCCTCCCGACGCCGATGCCGGCCCGTGCGCTTCGGTCCGCCCGGCGACCGCGATGCGCTCGCTGCGGCCAACGGAAAGTCACCCGCGATGACCACGCTGAGAAACCTGTTCTTATGGCTGGCGGCCGCGGTGTTATTGGCACCGGCCGCGCTCGCCGAAACCTGGCAGATGCCGACACCGTATCCGGTGAACAGCTTCCATACGGAGAACATTCAACGGTTCGCGCGGGACATTGAAGAGGCAACGGGCGGATCGCTGCGGATCGAGGTGCACCCGGCCGGCGCGTTGTTCCGGCACGCCGACATCAAGAACGTCGTGCGCTCCGGACAGGTGCAGATCGGCGAATTCCTGTTGTCCCGACTGGCCAACGAGCACCCGATGTTCGAGGTCGACTCGCTGCCGTTCGTCGCCACCGACTACGAGGCGGCGGCGCGCCTGTGGACCAGCTCCCGGCCGTACGTCCAGGAGCTTCTCGCCCGACAGGGTCTGGTCGTGCTGTTCGCCGTGCCGTGGCCGCCGCAGGCGCTGTTCACCCGCAAGCCGGTGGAGAGCGTCGCCGACCTCAAGGGCGTCAGGCTGCGCGCGTACAACCGGACGCAGGAGCAGTTCGCGCGCCTCGCCGGCGCCATCCCGACCCAGGTCGAGGTGCCGGATGTCCCGCAGGCGTTCGCCACCGGTCGGGTGGAGGCGATGATCACGTCGCCGTCGACCGGCGCCAACGCGCGGGCCTGGGAGTTCGTGTCCCACTACTACGACACGCGGGCCTGGCTGCCAAAGAACGTGGTCGTCGTCAGCAAGCGGGCCCTGGACGGGCTCGATTCCCCCATCCGCGACGCGGTCATCGCCGCCGCCGCCGCCGCCGAACAGCGTGGCTGGGCGATGAGCCGGGCGGAAACCGACGCGCAGGTGGCGATCCTGAGGGACAGCGGCCTCACCATCGTCGAGCCCAACCGGGACCTGGTGCGGCAACTGCACGACATCGGCGACACGCTGATGGCCGACTGGCTCGCGCAGACGGGGGT
Organism: uncultured Rhodospirillaceae bacterium; assembly: GCA_964495295.1. Classification (GTDB taxonomy): domain Bacteria; phylum Pseudomonadota; class Alphaproteobacteria; order Rhodospirillales; family Defluviicoccaceae; genus CAZBWP01. The sequence goes on from CAZBWP010000002.1 coordinate 30,785, forward strand.
CAATGGAAAGGCGCTGTTGGCCCGGTTCCGCTCGGACCTCCGGGTCAGCCGCTGACCTTGGATGCCTTGGACAGGCGGCAGCCGGCCGCCCGGGAGGCTGCGATGCGCCGGATCCTGACGTTCCTCTATCGCGGCAGCGGCGGCCTCGCCGCGGCGTTCCTCGTGCTGACGTGCGGCGTGGTGGTGACGCAGGTGGCATTCAACCTGATCGGCGTCGTCGCGGATCGCGTGTTCGGCGTGACCGTCAGCCTTGTGGTGCCGTCCTACGCCGACTTCACCGGATACTTCTTCGCCGCCTCCGCGTTCCTTGGCCTGGGTTACGTCCATCACGCCGGGGCTCACATCCGGGTTGCCATCCTGATGGACCGCACCCGGGGCCGGGGGCGCGCGGCGGTCGAGATCTGGTGCCTCTGTGTGGCGGTGTTCCTGGCCGGGTACTTCACCTGTCACGCATTTGCCCTCGTGCGCGATTCGTACCGCTTCAATGACCTGTCGGTCGGTTTGGTCGCGGTGCCGCTGTGGCTGCCACAGATGGCCATGGGCGTCGGCGCCCTGGTGGTCACCATCGCGCTGTTCGACGATCTGGTCACGGTCGTCGCCGGCCACGTTCGCCGCGGCCTGCGGCAGCGAGGTTCGGCGCCCGTCGCACGCTCCCCGATGCCGCGGCCGAGAGCCGCCGGCCCGGTCTGAGGCGACCCGGCGCGTGGATCCCACTTGGGTGGCGCTGTGCACCGTCGTCGTGCTGCTGGTGTTTCTCGCCAGCGGGTTGTGGGTGGCGCTCGCCCTGATGGCCACCGGTTTCGCCGCCATGGCCCTGTTCACGTCGGCGCCCGTCGGCCCGGTGATGGCGACGTCGATCTGGGGCGCGACCAATTCATGGGCGCTCGCCGCCATTCCGCTGTTCATCTGGATGGGTGAGATCCTGTCGCGGTCGCGCGTGTCCGAGCACCTGTTCAACGGTCTCGCGCCGTTGCTGCGACGGGTGCCCGGCGGCCTGATCCACATCAACGTCCTCGGCTGCGGGCTGTTCGCCGCCGTTTCCGGATCATCGGTGGCGACGGCGGCGACGCTCGGACGCATCACCGTGCCGGCCCTGCTCTCCCGCGGCTATCCGGAACGCCTGACGCTCGGCTCGCTCGCCGGCTCCGGGACACTCGGGTTCCTCATCCCGCCGTCGATCATCCTGATCGTCTATGGCGTCGCCGTCGACGAATCCGTGGTCCGGCTGTTCCTCGCCGGGATCATCCCCGGCCTCGTGCTGATGGTGCTGTTCAGCGGCTATGTGGTGGTGTGGTCGGTGGTCAATCGTGAACGCATGCCGCCGCCGGATCCCGCCCAGAGCCTCGGCACGCGCGTTCGGGGAATGGCGAAGCTGCTGCCGATCCTCGCCCTCATCGTCGGCATTCTCGGGTCGATCGAACTCGGCATCGCCAGCCCGACGGACGCGGCGGCGGTCGGCGTGGTGTTGGCGTTGATCCTGTCCTGGAGGTCGCGGACCCTTGACTGGCCGTCGTTCGCCGGCGGACTCACGGGAGCGATCCGCACCTCCTGCATGATCGCCTTCATCCTGATCGGCGCGTCCTTCCTCACCGTCGCCATGGGGTTCACCGGCGTGCCGGGGTCCCTGGCGGCGTCGATCGGTGCCATGAACCTGTCGGCGGAGGCGCTGATCGTTGCCTTGACCGTGCTGTTCGTGATTCTCGGATGCTTCCTCGACGGCATCTCCATGGTCGTGCTCACCACGGCGGTCATCCTGCCGCTCATCGAGACCGCCGGCATCGACCGCATCTGGTTCGGCATCTACCTGGCGGTGGTCGTCGAGATGTCGCAGATCACGCCGCCGATCGGCTTCAACCTCTTCGCCATCCAGGGAATGACCGGTCGCAACGTCCTCGTGCTGGCGCGGGCGGCGCTGCCGTTCTTCTGCATGCTGCTGCTGCTGATCGTGCTGCTGGTGCTGTTCCCCGGACTCGCCACCTGGCTGCCCAACCACTTGGCGACCCCGTGACCGGTCCGGAGCGCGGGCACCGCCCTTAAGCGTTTCTTAGCCACCGCCGGGCTATCACGGTCCGGTCGTCCGGTTGTCCCCGCAACAGACTCGGTGCCCCCTGATGTCTGACAGTCACGCTCTGCCCCTGGATCATGAGCGCAGGATCATTGTCGGCGGCGACCGCCGTCTGCTGCATCGCGGCGACGACGGACGACGCGGCGACGATGCCGCGCCCACGCACAACAGCCTGCCGCCGGCGTCGGTCGCAGCGGGACGCACCCTCGACCGACCCGGGACGTACCTTGTCGTCCTCGGCGTGGCCTTCGTCGTGCTGTGGGGCGCCATCATCGCGGCCAACCAGCGGCTCAATCCGCTGGTCTATGACCCGACCGCGCAGGCCGAGGTGGCCGAGGCGCTCGTCGCTGGGCAGAGCTACGGCGTGTTTGACCTGAACATCGACATGCGGGGGCTGCGCCGCGAACACATCAAGCGGCTGCCGGCGGCGCCCGAGATCGCGGTCATCGGCGCCAGTCACTGGCAGGAGGGCGTCAGCAGCCTGTTCCCGGACCAGGACTTCTACAACGCGCACGTCCACCGGGATTACTACGAGGATATCCTGGCGGTCGTCGAAATGTTCGTCGCCAGCGACCGGCTGCCCGAAACGCTGATCATCAGCATCCGCGAACTCACCTTCTCGCCGCCGGCGGAGCGCACCGACTTCCTCTGGCTCGCCGGCCTCGAAGACTATCGGGCGATGGCCCGGCGCCTCGGCATCGAGCCGCACGGCTGGCTGGACACCTTCAGCATCACCCCGTGGCTGGACCTGACCTCGCTGCCGGCGGCGTGGGATGGCGCCCGGCGATGGCTGCTGGCCGACGAACGACCGGGGCCGACGACTCGGGTCACGGCGCAGAGCCTCGACATCCTGCATCCCGCAGGGTTCATCACCTGGTCCGAGGACCACGAGGCGCTGTTCACCCAGGCGCGCGCGGTCGACGAGGCGCAGAAGGAGTTCGACTTCTCGAAGGGGCGGCGCATTGCCATCGATGCGGCCGCCGTCGACGCCATCGACCGGCTGCTCGGCTTTCTTGTCGAACGCGGCGTGCACGTGATCCTCGTGCATCCCCCGTTCAATCCCGTCTACCACGACCAACTCGTCCAAACGCCTTACGGCGACGACATGCAACGGGTTGTCGACGTCACCGCCGGCCTCGCCGCGCGGCATGGGCTGTCCGTGATCGGAAGTTTCGATGCAACGGCGATCGGCTGCGATCGCGACATGTTCATCGACTCCCAGCACGGCCGCCCCGAGTGCCTGGGCAAGCTGATCTCGCGGATGCCGCTCCGAAAATCACAGGACTGACCGTGGGACCGTCCGGCAGAAGTCTCGCAGCCGATCCTCTGGGGCCGCGCACGACCGCGCGCCCCGGCCCGGATCGGGCGCGCACCGCCAGGGGATCAGAAGGGGAGGGCACAGGGCGATGATGTTCCACTCTTACCAGTTCATTTTCGGGTTCCTGCCGCTGACGTTTCTCGTGTTCTGCCTCGCGGTTCACCTGCGGGGATGGCAGGCGGGACTGGTCACGTTGGGGTTGGCCTCGGTCGTCTTCTATGGCCAGTTCAGCGTGGCACTCGCCGCGATGCTGGTGGGCTCGATCATCGTCAACTTCGGCTTCGTGCGCCTGCTCGAGGCCCATCGGGACCGGAGACGCCTGGCGTCGATGCTGTTCAGCACGGCGGTCGTCGGCAATCTGGGCTACCTCGGATACTTCAAGTACGCCAACTTCTTCATCGACAACCTGAACGCGGCCGGGGGTCTCGGCATCCCGTATCTCGCGATCATCCTGCCGGTCGGGATCTCGTTCTACACGTTCGTGCAGATCGGTTTCCTGGCGGAGGTGCATGCCGGCCAGGTGCGCGGCGTGAAGTTCAGCCACTATTTCCTGTTCAGTTCGTTCTTCCCGTGCGTGACGGCGGGGCCGATTCTTCTGCAGAAGGAGATGATGCCTCAGTTCACGAAGAACGACACCGCCGTCTGGAACAGTCTGCGGATCTCCGTCGCGCTTACGGTATTCACCATCGGCTTGTTCAAGAAACTGGTGCTCGGCGACAGCATCGCGCCCTACGCGGACCTGGTGTTCAACGGTGTCGCCGACGGGGCCGTCGTCTCGGCGGGGGCGGCGTGGATCGGCGCGCTCGCCTATACGCTGCAGCTCTACTTCGATTTCTCCGGCTATTCGGACATGGCGCTCGGCATCGGCTACCTGTTCGGCCTGCGCTTGCCCTTGAACTTCAACTCACCGCTGAAGGCGACCAGCATCATCGACTTCTGGCGTCGCTGGCACATGACGATGACGCGGTTCTTCACCAATTTTCTCTACACGCCGATCGGCATCCCGCTGATGCGGCGCGCCATCAGGAACGGCTACAGCCCCGGCACGCGATTCCTCGTCGCCGTCGCCGGCCCGATCACCCTGACCATGGTGCTGGCCGGCCTGTGGCACGGGGCCGGCTGGACGTTCGTGGTGTTCGGTCTCCTGCACGGTCTCGCGCTGGCGGTGAACCACGCCTGGCGTCAGTACGGACCGTCCGGCCTGCCGCGGCCTGCCGGGTGGCTGATGACCATGGCGGTGGTGGTGACCGGAATGGTGATCTTCCGGGCGGCCGACCTGTCGGTCGCCGGCGCCATGCTCGCGTCGATGACCGGGTTGGCGTCGCTGACCGAGGCCGCACCGGCGGTCGCCGCCGCGGTCACCGGTGGGTTCGTGACCGTCGACGCCGGTCCGGCGCTGGCGCTGATCGTGGCTCTCGGTTCCATCGCGCTCGTCCTGCCCAACACCCAGGAACTGATGCGCGACCACATCTTCAGCAGCGATGGCGACGCCGCCCTGGCCGCGGATCGCGGTTCCCGCGTGGCGTGGCGGCCGTCGGTGCGCTGGGCCGCCGCGACCGGTGCCCTGTTGGTGGTCGCCCTCGGACTGGTCTCGGGGGACAGCACCTTCATCTACTACCATTTCTAGGATCGAACGCATGCCGCCGACGGCATTCCCGGGTGACCGCCCGACGTGGCTCACCCGATCATCGGGACATGACGGCCGCTCATGACGCTGGACGCCAACATCGTGCTTTTTGCGGACTCCGCAAGAATACTGGAGAATTCCCATGACCCTGCTTGAAGACGTCGCCGCCGCCGTGCTGAAGCGTTCCCGCGACGAGATCAACGATGAGACGAGCCCGAAGACCGTGCCGTCTTGGGACAGTCTTCGTCACATCGAGCTGGTGATGACGGTCGAGCAGGCATTCGGCGTCATTTTTCCGCCGGCCGAAGTCATGACCATGACGTCGCTGGGCGCCATCCGTCAGGTGCTGCGGCAGAAGGGGGTCCATGTCTGAAAGCGGCCGCCGCGCCGTGGCCTCGGGCACTTCGGCAGCGCTGTCGAATCGACTGTTTGATTGGGGAGTGAAATCGCGATGTTGGAGCTGATCGCTGCCGCTCAGGGGGCCGAGGCGGAATCGAAGACGCATCGGGGAGATGGTAACGATGCGCTTTTTGCAAGGCGCCTGGCGGCGTTCGCGCCGGCGCAGTTTTCGGAAGCCGAAGTCTACCGGGCGGACGCCGAGGTTGGGGTCTTCGGCCGTGAACGGGAGCGGACGATTGCATTTGAGGATCTTGTCGAGCCCCTGCTGAGCATCCATGCCGGACAGGACATCGAGGATATCGTCCTGGCCATCGTCGCGACCTATCTGTTTCGCACGTCCGGTGAAAGCCAGCTTTGCCTCCCGATCGCGGCCGGGAAAGACACGGCGGGGGCGATCGGGACGGAGAACGCCTTCGTCCCCGTCCTCGTGCAGATTTCGCCAACCGCGCCGTTCGCGGCGGTCGTCGAGGCGGTTCGGGCGGAACGCGCGCGGGGCGCGGCACTTCGCCCCGTCGCGTTCTCCACCCTGGATCGCATCTCCGCGGCGGGTGGCGCCGGCGAGGCCTGGGCCCGGCCGTTGCCGCTCCTGATCAGCGCGACCAGCGGACCGCCGGGCCGGTCCATCGACCGCGCCGCAACGCACCTCTGGTTCGATCGGGCGCGGCGAACGCTGGGCATACGCTTTCCGGGGTCGCTGTCGGCCGAGTTCGGCACCGCCGTCGCCGATCACCTGTGCGAACTGGCACGGGCCATCGCCGCCAGGCCCGCGGCGCCCGTCGCCGACCTCGACTACCTCTCGGCGGCGGAACGGCACCGCATCCTCATCGCCTGGAACGACACCGGGGCCGATTTCCGCGACGCGGGCGGACTGATCGAGCAGTTCGAACACCAGGTGGCGGCCAATCCGGAGCATCCCGCGGTGCTCTACCAGGGCCGGTCGCTGACCTATGCGGCGTTCAACGGTCGGGTCAACCGGCTCGCCCACCATCTGCGGCGGTCGGGCGTCGGCGCCGACACGTTCGTCGCCATCTGTCTCGACCGGTCCGTGGACATGGTCGTCGCCATCTGGGCGATCCTGAAGGCCGGCGGCGCCTACGTGCCGCTCAACGTCGAGGATCCGCCGCAGCGCCTCGCCGCGATCATCGGCAATGCCGGTGCGCGCATCATCCTGACCGAAGAGAAGTTCGTCGACAAGCTGCCGAAAACCGGGACGCGGCTCGTCCTCCTGTCACCGGAAGGCGCGGAGATCGCCCAAGAAAGCGCCAGCAATCCGGACCACGTGATCAAGAAGAATGATCTCGCCTACATGATCTATACGTCCGGGTCGACGGGCGAGCCGAAGGGCGTTCTCATCGAGCACGAAGCGATCACCAATCGCATCGTCTGGATGCAGAACGAGTATCGGCTGACGCCCGAGGATCGCGTCCTGCAGAAGACGCCATACACGTTCGACGTTTCGGTCTGGGAGTTCCTGTGGCCGCTGTCGGTCGGCGCCGGGCTGGTGGTCGCCGAGCCGGGCGGTCATGTCGTGCCGAGCTATCTGTCCCGCCTGATCCAACAAGAACGCGTGACGTGTCTGCACTTCGTGCCGTCGGTGTTGCGCCTGTTCCTGGCGTGTCCGCCAGCGAAGGACTGTCCGCTTAGGATGGTCTTCTGCAGCGGCGAAGCGCTCAGCCACGAGCTGCAGGAGCAGTTCTTCACCCACTACAACGCGGACCTGCATAATCTGTACGGCCCGACCGAGGCGGCAGTCGACGTCACCTTCTGGCAGTGCGACCGGCAGAAGCATCGCGGTCGCGTGCCGATCGGCAAGCCCATCGCCAACATCCGCATGCACATCCTGGATGAGGGCTTGCGGCCGGTACCGCCGGGGGTGGCTGGCGACCTCTATATCGGCGGCGTCGGTCTGGCGCGCGGTTACTGGAACAAGCCGGAGCTGACAGCTGAGCGGTTCATCGACGATCCGCTGGGGATCGGCATGGCCGGCAAGCTCTACCTCACCGGGGACGTCGCCCGGTACCTGCCCGACGGCAACATCGAGTACCTGGGCCGCAACGATCATCAGGTGAAGGTCAACGGCATCCGCATCGAACTGGGCGAGATCGAGTCCGTGATCCGGCTGCATCCCGCCGTTCAGGACGCCGTGGTGATCACCGACAAGGCCGACGGCGGCAATGCCCAGTTGCTGGCGTTTCTGGTGCCGAAGGCGGAGGGCACCGGCGGCGCGGCGCTAGACCACTTGCGCGATTTCCTGGAGCAACGGCTGCCGCCGCACATGATCCCGCGGCGGCTGAACCACATCAGCCGCATTCCGCTCACGGTCAGTGGCAAGGTCGACCGCAAGGCGCTGGCGCAGTTGGCGGTGGCGGCATGACCGGCCGGCGCCCGCCGACCGGTCGCGGTCAGGAACGGTAACGAGAGCATGCACCGGGCAGTCTGGGCCGAGAGCTTTGTCGCGCCATTCCCGTCGGCGGTCGCGGGACTCCGCCAGATCGCCGGATTCGATGCCTTCGAGGCGCTGGAGGCGATGGGCGACGCCGTCGTCTACTTCGACGCCGAGGACCGGCTGATCGGCTGCAACGACAAGTATCAGGAGCTTTATGGCGCGGCGCCCGAAGGCATCGTCCCAGGCGCGCGCTTCTCCGAACTGTTGCGGACGGCCGTGGCACAAGGCCAGATCGACGTGGAGAAGCGGTCGCCGGAGGACTACGTGGCCTGGCGCCTCGCCCTGCGCCGTCTGCCGATGTCGAGATTCGACCTGCGCCTTCGCGATGGCCGCTACCTCCGGGTCAGCGAACGGCGGACCAGCAACGGCGGCCGCGTCGGGGTCCACACCGATGTGTCCGAGCTCAGGGATCGGGAGAACGCGCTGAAGGCGATCGGCGACGCTCTGGCAAGACAGAACGTTTTGTTCGACGCGGCGCTCAACAACATGCTGCAGGGCCTGTGCATGTTCGACGATCATCAACGGCTGATCGTCGTCAATCGGCGCTATCTCGACATGTACGGGTTCTCGCCCCAGGTCGTGAAGCCGGGCATCACGCTCCGCGAGATCATGGAATACAGCGTCGCGCTCGGCAACTACACGCACGACGACGGCGTCCGGGCCCTCGCCGAGCGGCCGTCGCAGGCGGCGAAGCGCGAACACGTGGTCACGCTGCAGCGCCTGCGCGACGGCCGCGTCATCGCGGTCATGCATTCGCCGCTGCCGAACGGCGGCTCGGTGGCGACCTACGAGGACGTCACGCAGCGCGAGCGGAGCGAGGCGACGCTGCGCGACTATGCCGCGCGCCTGGAAGACAGCAACCGGGAACTGCAGTCCTTTGCCTTCGTTGCCTCCCACGATCTGCAGGAACCGCTGCGCAAGATCGAGGCGTTCAGCGATCGGCTGAAGGCCAAGTACGGCGAGACGCTGGGCGATGACGGCGCGATGTATCTGGAGCGGATGCACAACGCCGCCGGCCGCATGCGGCGACTGATCACCGACTTGCTGCGTTATTCGCGGGTGACCACCCAGGCCCAGCCGTTCGAGCGCGTCGAACTGCAACGCGTCGTCGGCGACGTGATCTCGGACCTGCAGATCGCGATCGAAGAGTGCGGCGGGACGATCGACGTGGCGCCGCTGCCGATCATCGAGGCGGACGCGACCCAGATCCGCCAGCTTTTCCAGAATATCCTGAGCAATTCTTTGAAGTTCAGAAAGCAGGACGTGGCGCCGCGCATCTCCATTTCGGGCAGCATCTTTGTCAGGGACGCGGACGCCGAGGCGCCGGAGGACTATTGCCGGTTGGTCATTGCCGACAACGGGATCGGCTTTGACAACAAGTACGCCGAACGGATCTTCACGATCTTCCAACGGCTCCATGGCAAGACTGAATACGATGGAACGGGCATCGGATTGGCGACGGTGCGAAAAATCGTCGACCGCCACCGCGGGTCCATCACGGCGGAGGGAGCCCTGGGCGAAGGGGCGACCTTCACCATCATACTGCCGGCGCAGCAAGCATCACAGGAGAAGAATCGATGACGTTCCAAGGGAAGGCGATTACGATCCTTGTTGCTGATGATGATGCCGATGACAGATTGTTGATACGTGAGGCGTTTGAAGAAAACAAGATCGAGAACGATGTGAACTTTGTCGAAGATGGTGAGCAGCTTTTGGCGTATCTCCGGCGGGAGGGCGAGTATGGTAAGCTGGAGGGCCGGCCATACCCTGGTCTTGTGCTTCTGGACCTGAACATGCCGAAAAAGGACGGCCGGGAAGCGCTGGCCGAGATCAAGGCCGATCCGCAGCTTGTGCAAATCCCTGTCGTCGTGCTGTCCACGTCGAAAGCCGAAGACGATATAGAACATGCATACGGCCATGGCGTCAGTTCGTTCATTACGAAGCCGGTGACATTTGACCAATTGGTTCAGTTGACTCGTATTCTGACGGCTTACTGGTTTGATGTCGTGGAACTGCCACCACAATGCGTGTCGCGCCTGCATTGAAGCGGAACAGCGGATGGCCACACGGATACTGCTGATCGAGGATGACGAAGACGACTACATCATCACCCGTGACCTTCTCGAGGACATCCGCGATGGTCACTACGCGCTGACCTGGGCGCCGACGTTCGAGGCGGGGCAGGGCGCCCTGGCGTCGGGCGATTTCGAGGTCTGCCTGGTCGACTATCATGTGGGACATCGCACCGGCCTCGAGCTCATCGAGGCGGCGCGCGCCCACGGCTGCCTGGTTCCCCTGATCCTGCTCACCGGAGTTGCCCAGCGGGACGTGGACATGGCGGCCATGCGCGCCGGCGCCGCCGACTTTCTCGAAAAGGGCCAGCTCACTCCCGTTCTGCTCGAACGCGCCATCCGCTACGCCATCAACCAGTCGCGCAGCCGCTGCGCCCTGCTCGAGAAATCGGCCCTGTTGCGGACGACGCTCGAATATACCGGCGCGGGGATCGCCACCTACGACGCCAACCACCGGCTGCTCACGTGGAACGAGCCCATGCTGAGGATGCTGGGGGTCGCTCTGCAAACGGTGGCCATCGGCGCGCCCACCGCGGACCCGGCCTGCGACCAGCATCCCGAGGAGGTCATCGCCGAGCAGCTCGCGGTCATCCGCAGCGCGGGCGGGGCGCACGGGGAGTACATCGCCGGCGACGGCCGGTGGCTGGAATTCCGCGAAAACCCGATGCCGGGCGGCGGCCATGTGGTGATCTGTACCGACATCACCGATCGCAAGCGGGTCGAGGCGCATCTCGAACGGCATCAGGAGGAACTGGAACGCCAAGTGGCGCTGCGGACGATCGAGCTGGAGACCGTCAACGCCAACCTGGAGATCGTCGTCAGCGAACTGCGCCAGGCCAAGGAGGCTTCGGAAGCGGCCAGCCGCGCCAAGTCGGATTTCCTCGCGATGATGAGCCACGAGATCCGCACGCCGATGAACGGCATCATCGGCATGGTTCAACTGCTCGCGAAAACCGAACTGACGGCCAAGCAGGCGCATTTCACCGGCTCCATCGAGACCGCCGCCGAATCGTTGCTGGCGATCATCAATGACATTCTCGATTTCTCGAAGGTCGAAGCCGGTCAGCTGACGATCAGTGCCGATGTCTTCCAGCCGCTCGTGGTCTTCGAGCGGATCGTCGGCGCGTTTGCCGATCGGGCGCTCGCCAAGGGGATCGAGCTCTTGTGCTACTACGATCCCGGGATCCGCTTGGCGGTGCGCGGGGACGCGGGCCGATTGAGCCAGGTGCTGACCAACCTGGTCGGCAACGCCATCAAGTTCACCGAGACCGGCGAGGTGATCCTGCGCGCGACCCTGGTCGAGGCAGGCGGGGACCCGCGCATCGTGCGCTTCGAGGTTGAGGATTCCGGCATCGGCATGACCCCCGAGGCCTGCCGTCGGGTGTTCGAGTCGTTCGTGCAGGCGGACGGATCGACGACACGGCGCTTCGGTGGCACGGGGCTCGGCCTGACCATCGCGCGACGACTGATCGAACTGATGGGCGGCACGATCCACGTCGAGAGCACGGTGGGCAAGGGCACGCGCTTCTGGTTCGACATTCCGTTCGAGGACGCACCGTCGACGCTGCGGCTCGGTCAATCGCTGGACGGCTGCGCCGGACAGCGCGCCCTCGTTGTCGACGACAACCCGGCCGTACGGGCCCTGTTGCGCCGCCAGTTGCGGGCGCTCGATGTCGACAGCGACGAGGCCGGCGACGTGCGCACCGCGTTCGAGCACCTGCGATCGGAGGCACGGGCGGGGCGATGCCCGTCCGTCGTCTTCGTCGATCGCGACCTGCCCGAGTTGAACGGGATCGCGCTCGCCTATGCCATGTCGGTGGCGCCCGAACTCGCCGACACGACGGTGGCGCTGCTGGGCTCGATCGAGTCGATGGACGACGGCGCGGTGCTGCCCGCCAGCCCCAAGGTCGTGCAACTGGCGAAGCCGCTCCTGCTTTCGCAGATTGTCGGCAGCTTCGCCGCAAAGCTTGGTCTGGACACCCGAGACGCAGCCGGTGCGCCGGCGGCAGCGGCAGCGGCCAAACCTCCGTCAGCTCTCCAGGGCCGCGTCCTCGTCGCGGAAGACAATCTGGTCAATCAGGAGGTGGCGCTCGCCATGCTGGAGGCCTGGGGGTTGGACGGGGTTGTCGCCGAGACCGGCGCCGCCGCGGTCGAAGCGGTGAAGCGCGAGGCGTTCGACATGATCCTGATGGATTGCCAGATGCCGGTCATGGACGGCTATCAGGCGACCGCCGAGATCCGCCGGCTGGAGATCCGGCAGCGATCGACGGGGCGGCCGGTGCCGATCGTCGCGTTGACCGCCAATGCCATGCCCGGCGACCGCGAACGCTGTCTCGCGGCCGGTATGGACGACTTCGTCCACAAGCCGTTCCGCGAGCACGAGTTGCGCGCCATCGTCGCCACCTGGCTGACGCAGCCGGCCGCGACCGGCGAGCGGGTAGAGCCGCCGGCGCCCCCGGCGGCCGCAACGGGGCCTGCTCTTCAGGCGGCCGACAAGGGTTCGCTGCGCACCACGATACCCAGTTCGGAGCCGTCCTTGATCATGATGTCCCGGTGACCCAGCGGCGTCCGGATGTCGTTTTCGCGATACTTTTCCCACATCCGCAACAGCACGTCGCTGCGCACGTTGATGATGCCGTTCTTCGGATCGTCGATCCAGATGCGCAGCTCCAGGTTCGCGGTGCTGTCGCCGAAGCCCATGAGCCGGCAGACGGGCGGCGGGTCGTGCAGCACCCGCGGCACCTCGAGGGCGGCTTCCACCGCCAGCTCCATCGCCTTGCGGACGTCTGAATCGAAGGACACGCCGAACGGCGTCAGCAAGCGCAGGCGGTTGTGCTGGAAGGTCCAGTTGATGACTCGCTTGGTGATCAAGTCCTCGTTCGGGATCAGCCACTCGGTGCCGTCGCGGGTGGTCAGCGACGCATAGCGCGCGTTCAGCGCGGTCACCCAGCCGAAGCGTTCCGAAGAAATCGTCGAGGGGTCGCCCAGCTCGATGACGTCGCCCGGCTTGATCGACCGGTCGAGAAGCAGGATCACGCCGCTGATCAGGTTGGCGATCGGCCGCTGCAGGCCGAAACCGATGCCAACGCCGAGTGCGCCGCTGAACACGGCAAACGCCGTGAGATCGATGCCGATGCCGCTCAGTCCGACCAGCACCGCTCCGCCGACCAACGCGAACTTCGTCATCTTGCTGCTGAGCACCTGGAGCGAGGGCGTAAGCCGGTCGGAGCGATTGATCCGCTGTTCGAGCAGCCGCGAGGCGGTGACCGCCAGCCAGACGAGCACGGCCAGTTGCAGGACGCCCTGCAGCGCGTCGAGGACGGAAACGTGGGAGGTGCCGATGCGCACGCCGATGCCGTCCAGAAAGACCAGCGTCGGCTGCAGCAGATCGAGGATGTTGAGCGTCGCCAAGGCGAACGCCAACAGGGTGATGGCGTTCGCCCAGGCCTCGTTGCGAATCACGGCGGCACTGAGCCGGATGACGATCCAGACCGCGAGCAGGTTCACCACGGTCTTCAGCAGCAGCGATGGCCAACCGAACGTCGCCGCCAGCCCCATGGCTCCCAGCAGCACGACCAACGCGGCGACTGGCATGGCCAGTTGCAGGCCGAGCGTGCCCAGCGTGCGGGCCAGCCGCTCCGTCATCCGGCGGCGCGAGATGAAGGCGCGGAGCCGGCGACGCAGCGGCCGCGACACGGCGAAGGCGACGAGAAACCCGGCCGCAACGGCCGCGACCTGGATCACGGTGGACCATACCAGCACGCTGGTGAGCACCCAGTGCTCGGCCTGCATTTGCAGATTGGCGAGCGCGATGACGTCGATCAGGTAATCGTGTCCGAACATGAAGCACCTCGCTGCCGTGGCCTGGCGTACGGTCTGGCCACGTTCCCGTGTTGTCGAGCGTCTTCGTAGCATGGTAGTGCGTCATGCTCGAACCAGGCGGCGCGTGTCGGTGAAGGCGCGCGCATGACGCCTGCAGGAGGACGGAGACGTGCCGACCCTTGGGGCATTCCGGCGCCCGATCACTGTCGCCCTGACGGTCCTCGCGCTGGTTGCGCCGATCGGGACCGCGGCGGCAGACAACACCCTCCTTCGCCTCGCGACGGCGGAGAAGGAGGGGGTCTACTATCCCGCCGGCGGCGCGATCTGCCGGTTCGTCAACGCCGATCGCTTCGAGCACGGCATCCGCTGCCTCACCCTGGCGACGCAGGGATCGATCGCCAACCTGCAGGGTCTCCGTCGAGGCGTCTACGACCTGGCGCTGGTCCAGTCGGACTCCCAGTTTCACGCCGTCCATGGCAGCGACGCCTTCCGGGACAGCGGTCCCAATCCCGCGCTCCGTTCGGTCTTGGCGCTGCACGTCGAAGCCTTCACCCTGGTGGCGCGGCGCGACTCGAACATCCAGGGCGTCGCCGATCTGAAGGGTAAGCGGGTCAACGTCGGACCACCCAGTTCGGGGAGCCGCGCGACTTTGACGGTCCTTCTGGCAGCGGTCGGCCTTGCCGAAGACGACCTGGCCCTCATCGCCGAACTGCCGGTGAGCGAGCAGGGCGGCGCCCTCTGTGACACCACGCTGGACGCGGTGATCTACCTGGTCGGGCATCCCAACCGGGCCATCGAAGAGCTTGCCCGCGACTGCGATGTCGTGCTCGTGCCCATCAGTGATCCGGCGTTCGACGCGCTGCTGGACGACCACCCGTACTATCGGCAGACCGTGATTCCGGGTGAAACCTACGTCGGCAATCCGCAGTCCGTGAGGACCATTGGGACCGTCGCGACCCTGGTCGCCTCGGTGCGGACGGATGCCCGGGCGGTCTACGAGACCGTCAGGGCCGTGTTCGACAATCTCGAGGCGTTCAAGCGCATGCATCCGGCACTGGCGAACCTGGATCGCCAGAGCATGACGCGCGATGGCCTGACGGCGCCCCTGCACCTCGGCGCCATCCGCTACTACCGCCAGCATCTGCTGCGCTGACCCGACCGCCACCGCCGACGGGGCAGGCGGCCGACCTCCCCGGCCCGGCCTGTTCAGCGGCTCTTGTGGACATCGCGACGGCGACGCCCTCGCACCGAGAGGCGTGGTGTGTCGCCTCTTGGGCGGGCTGGTGCGTCGCCTCACCTGCGGCAACGCCGCCGCCGCGCACCTATTCCGGCTTCGAGATGTTTCCGAGTGTCCCGGTGACCCGGCGGATCGACCGATCTGACGCCTGGGACCGAAACGTCAGATCCCATCCACGAGTGCCCCTTGACCACCTGAGCGCGCCGGTTATCTGCCGGCGTTGACACGAGCCCGTTCGATGGCGGCAGACGGCTTTCGAAATGCTGCGGCTGCCGGCAAATTCTTTTCAACACCAATGCGTGGAGTTGATGAATGTCCGCCGCGAATACTATTAGTAATATTTGTCCTGGCGCATTGTTACACTGTGCGATCGAGGCCTTTAGCGCCTCGGAACTCATCAACTCTCTTGGTCTCGATGTGGCAGGCTGGAGAGCCATGGTTCTTGTTGTCGCCTTGTGTGCCGCGTTGACCAGCTCGTTTTCTTGAAGGGGATACATTCACATGTCTATCAAGGCCATTGCGGTGAGCGCGATCGTGCTTCTTTTGGCGGCCTGCGATCCGGTGCTGACCGCACGGACCGTGCGGCCGGACCACGGCGTCTCGTACAATCCGCAAAACTATGCCGGCATCAATTACGCCAAGATCGACCTGAACACCGGCGCGGCCGAAATCGTCGGGGGCAAGGAACAAGACGATATTCGGATCTGGTACAAGGATGCTGAGCGGGAACTGGAGTATACGGCGACCAACGCCCGGTCGCTCGGCCTGGTCGCCCTGCGGACCCAGATCGAACGCGACCTGATCCGCACGCAGGGGTTCACCGTCGAGCGGGCGGGATCGGTGGCGCGGACGATCGTCCGGTCACTGGCGGCAGCCGGCGCGCTGCAGGCGCTGTCCCCCCTCGGTGGCGCGTTGATGGCACCGCCGCTGCACCTCCCGGCCCCCGCCGTAGCGCCGTAAACCGTCGCCCCGGCGGATCGCGACGCCGCGGTGCCGAAGCCACGGCGACGCCACGCCCGTGGCTCCGGCGTCGCGGCTACGCGGCTTCCGGATAGACGATGACGGCGTTGCGGCCGCCGATGGCGCGCGCCGCGGAGCGCTCGAAGCCGCGCAGGCGTTGGGCCACCACCCCTCCATCGACGATGCCTCCCGAGGCGGCGATATCAGCGCGGACGAGGTTCACGATCGCCTGGTCGCCGCCGGCGCTCTCGCCAAAGCGGGCCACGTCGGCCGCGTAACGATCGGCCTCCGCGTCGGCCATGTTCAACTCGCCGGCAGCCCACAGGCCGACGAGGTAGTTGCGGAGGAAGCGGACGGCGTCGGTGGCCACGCGGTGACCGTCGAGCGGGGTCGAGGCGTTGGGCCTCATGGTGTTGTCCCTGCCATCTCAGTCTCCTCGTTCGCCTTGGCCGTGGACGGGACGTCGGGCTTGGGCGCCATGCCTTGGCGGCGATCCGCAAACCGACCGGACCGCCGACGACACGGACCCTGACGGCAGACTGTCGATCGGTCCAATCGATTTACAGGATCAGTCCGATAGGATAAACCTATCACGTCCCTCCCGCCGACCGGAACCGCTCCGCCGGCCGCCGGTCGCCCGGTCCACGACCTCGGGGTCGTCGTCCAGGTGTCTTCGTGCACGTTGTTTGCTGGGGTGAAGCCATGCCGACTCTCCGCCAGTTCCGCTACCTCGTCGCCGTGGCCGATCAGCTGAATTTTCATCGGGCGGCCGAGGTGTGCCATGTCAGTCAACCGACGCTCAGCGATCAGATCCGGGAACTCGAGGAGCGCCTGAGGGTCCAGCTCGTCGAGCGGAACCGGCGGCGCGTCGTGCTGACGCCGATCGGCCGCGAGGTGGTGGAAAAGGCCCGGCGCGTCCTCAGGGACGTGCAGGACATCATCGATCTGACGGAGCGCGGGCGTCACATCC
>CAZBWP010000003.1:0-30037 GCA_964495295.1 uncultured Rhodospirillaceae bacterium
GATCAAGACGGCCGGACACCTGGTTGGCCCGTTCGAGGTGGAGGCGGCCCTGCTCACTCATCCGGCGGTGGCCGAGGCGGCGGTGATCGGACTGCCCGACGCCATGATCGGCGAGACGGTGACGGCGTTCGTCACGCCGAAGGCGGGCATGCAGGCCGATGACCTCCTCAGGCGGGCGCTGCTCGCGCACGGGCGGAGCCGGCTGGGCGCCGCCGTCGCGCCCCGCGCCATCACCTTCGTCGGCGACCTGCCGAAGACGAAGAGTGGCAAGATCCTCAGGCGATTGCTGAAATCGCGCGCCCTCGGGCTGCCGGACGGCGACCTCTCGACCCTGGAGGGCGACAACCGCGAGGATTGAAATTGTGCAATGCACAATCCCCTTGACTCGCCGCGACCGGGCGACACACTGGTGGGCATGCCGGATCCCGATCTTCGCACGATTGTTCTCGACGTGTTCGCAGAGGTGGCGCCTGACGCGGACCTCGCCGGCATCGACGAGTCGCGCGCCTTCCACGACCAGTTCGACATCGATTCGGTCGATTTCCTGAATTTCGTCCTCGCCCTGGAGCAGCGGCTCGGTGTCCACATCGCGGAGACCGACTATCCACGCCTGTCGTCGCTCGCCGGGGCCGTCGGGTATCTCGAAGGCCTCAAAGCCGAATTTCCGGGCGAAACCGCCCGCTGACGCCGGGCCTGCGCCGGTGCGCGGCGTCGCCGGGCGGGGTTGCTGGACCGGGCGCCAGCGGTGGTGCGCTTGCCCTCACGCCGATCTCGTGTAGTGTCCCGGTGGTGGTGTGACTGATCGCGAGGGGAAGGCGTGACGCAACTCAAGGTGATTGCCCTGGTGTTGGCCATGCTGCCGACGACGGCGCTGGCGCTCGAGCCGGACATGGTCACGGTCTACAATACGACCGGACTGCGCGCCGATCGGCTGGTCGTCGACAAGGGCGAGCGGCTGCTGCACGTGATGCAGGACGGCAACATCGTGCGCACCTATCCGGTGGCGCTCGGGCGCGATCCGGTCGGCCCGAAACAGATGCAGGGCGACGGACGGACGCCGGAGGGCGAGTACGTCATCGACTGGCGCAATCCCAACAGCCGTTTCTACCGGTCGCTCCGCGTCTCCTATCCCAACAGCGTCGATCGCCAACACGCGGCGAGTCTCGGCGTCAATCCCGGCGGGATGATCATGATTCACGGCAGCCCCAACATCACGCTCACCGGCGACTATGGCATTCGCGCGGATTGGACCGAGGGGTGCATCGCCGTCAGCAACATGGCGATGGACGAACTCTGGGAGGCGGTCGCCGAGGGCACGCCGATCGAGATCCGTCCCTGATCGCGCACCGTGATCCTTGCACGATCGACGGCGCCGGATTAGGCTCCGTCGCGCCGGCGAAGGGACGTGTCGGGGCCTTGGATCGCGGGCAAGACCGGGTGCAACCGCTGGTGCGGCGCCACCCATAATTTCCTAACGACAAAGGAGAAGACTATCATGGCTCGTCGCGTCATTGCGTCCTTGGCCGTTCTGGCGGTGCCGCTGATGATGGGCGCCTGCGCTTCGCAGAGCGACGTCGACCAGGTGCGGAGCGAGGTCAACGCGCTCAGGAGCGACATGGGGGCGATGCAGAACGATCTGCGCGCGACCCGCGAAGCTGCGACCCGGGCCCAGCAGGCGGCCGAACGCGCGGCCCAGGCGGCCGAACGTGCCGCCGCCGAGGCGCGGGCGGCAACCGAACGCTCGGGGCGGATGTTCGACCGGTCGCTGCGCAAGTAGCCCCGTCGCCGACCGCGGCTCCGCCCGTCCAGGCGGAGCCGGGCGCCTCGGTCAGTCCACCAGCAATTCCTTGAACAGCACGGTGCGCGCCCGCGCGGGTGCCAGCACGCGGTTGATCACGACCACCGCATCCGCGCGGAAGCGGCTCGCCCCGCTTTCCCCCGCGAGATCGGTCCGTTCGTAGTCGCGCAGCAGGGACCGCAGCGCATCGATGACCTGGGTCTCGCGCTGGGCCAGGACGGCGGCGGCGTCCGCGTCGATTTCGACGACGATGGTCGTCGAGATGAAGTGCTGGCGCCGGCTCGGACGCAGGTCCGTGAGCAGCGGCGGCAACTCGTAGAGCGCGGGGGCCGCCGGCGCCGCGACGTTCGTCGCTGGGCGCGAGGACGGGTCGACCAACACCGCCGCGGCGCCCGCCACCACGGCAAGCAGGGTCGTCACGCCGACGGCGACGAGGCATGCGCGGCTGCAGAGCGCGGCGAACCGCCGTCGGCGCGGTGGTGGCGCGTCGGCCGCAGGCGGCGGTGCCGACTGGCCCTCGTCCGCGCCCGCCGCCGGTGCCGGATCGCTGGCCGGGTCGCTGGCCGGTGCGGTCGCCGGGTCGATGGCCGGGTCGGTGCCGGTCTGGCGCGATGGTGCGAGCGTGGACGTGTTCGGGATCCCATCTTGGAGGAGCCTCAATCCTCGACCGAAATCGGTTTCCAGGAGGTTAAGCCGGCGCACCCACGGGGACGCTTCGACCGGCGTCGGCGACGACCGCGGGCGGACGCCGAGACGCCGGACCAGACTTCGGCGATATGAACCGATCCGAACGTATTCGGCGCGTTTGCCGGAACATTTCTTACATGATAGTGTAAGACGCGGTGCAGGCCACGCGGGGCATGCGCGAGACGGTCGGGCTTGTGCCGCCTCGACCGAAGCGACGGGAAGGCAGGGTGGCGAAGGACCAAGAGCGGAGTTCCGAAAGCCCCGACGAAGAGGCGGCGCGACGCAACGCGTTCACCCTCAACCAGCGACAGCGGCGGATCCTCGAACTGGTGCCGCGACAGGGGTTCGTTTCCATCGAGGCGCTGGCGAAACACTTCCGCGTGTCCGCCCAGACCATTCGGCGCGACATCAACGACCTGTGCGATCGCGCGCTGCTGCAACGCTTTCACGGCGGCGCCGGCCTGATGTCGAGCGTCGAGAACATCGCCTACGCATCGCGTCAGGTGATGAGCTTCGAGGAAAAGGCGCGGATCGCCCAACTGATCGCCGCCGACATTCCGGACAACGCATCGGTTTTCATCGACATCGGCACCACCAGCGAGGAGGTGGCGAAAGCGCTGCGGGACCATCGCGGGCTCCGCGTCATCACCAACAACTTCAATGCGGCGGCCATCCTCAGCGGCACGCCATCCCGCGAGGTGCTGATCACCGGCGGGCTCATCCGGCCCACCGACTTCGGCATCGTCGGCGAAGCCGCGGAAGACTTCATCGGCCAGTTCAAGGTCGACTTCGGCATCATCACGGTGTCCAGCATCGACAAGGACGGAACGCTGCTCGATTACGACTATCGCGAGGTCCGGGCGGCGCAGCGGATCATTCAGAACTCCCGGCGGGTCGTGCTGGCGGTCGACCACACCAAGTTCGCGCGCAGCGCCATGGTCCGCGTCGGCGATCTGTCGTGCGTCCACGACCTGTACACCGACCGGGAGCCGCCCGAGCAGATCGTCCGCATCGTCGAGCAACTGGGCGTGCAACTGCACATCGCCGAGGCGGAGCCAGCGTGAGGCGGACCGGCAGTCCGGGCGCCCTGAATCCCGCCACCGCCGATTAGGCGGGGCTGGCCCCCCGCCACGCGCGCATGAGGTCGTCGTAGTCGACCGTGGCGCCGTGCCCGTCCTCGTCGGCGAGCGCGGGCTTCGGGGCACCGGGGCGGGCGAGCCACACCTCGGGATCGACGGCTTCGGCCAGCCGCGGCTCGCAGCGGCGCAGCACGCCGGCGCGGGCGATCCGCGCCAACACGTCGTCCTGCGCCGCGGCCAAGTTGTCCATCACCGCCTGGGGGGCGGCGCCGCCGTGCACGGCAGCGGCGATGCGTGACCACCACAGCTGGGCGAGGGCCGGATAGTGCGGCACGTTCATGCCCGTGGGCGTCCAGGCGGCATGGGCCGGACTGCGGTAGAACTCGACGAGACCACCGAGCTTCGGCGCGGCGTTCCTCATCGCCTCGGACGAGAGGTCACTGCGACGGATCGGCGTGAGGCCCACCAGCGTTTTCTTCAGCGACACCGTCTTGCATGTGGTGAACTGCGCATAAAGCCACGCTGCCTGGCGGCGGCGCACGGGGGTGCTCGACAACAGGGTCCAGGCGCCGCAGTCCTGGTAGCCGTGCTTCATCCCCGGCTGCCAATAGGCGCCGTGCGGCGAGGGGGCCATGCGCCATTTCGGCATGCCGTCGGCGTCGACCACTGGCGAGCCCGGCCGCAGCAGATCGGCGGTGAAGGCCGTGTACCAGAAGATCTGTTGCGCGATGTGGCCCCGGCCCGGCGCCGGGCCGGCATCCGAAAAGGTCATCGACCGGGCTTCCGGCGGAGCAAACTTGTCGAGCCATTCCACATATTTGCGCAGCGCGTAGACGGCCGCCGGACTGTTGGTGGCGCCGCCGCGCGCGACGCTGGCGCCGACGGGATGGCAGCCCTCGACGCGGATGCCCCATTCGTCGACGGGCATGCCGTTGGGCAGGCCGGGATCGCCCACTCCGGCCATGCCGAGCCAGGCGTCGGTGAACCGCCAGCCGAGCGACGGGTCCCGCTTGCCGTAGTCCATGTGACCGTAGACGCGAACGCCGTCGATCTCCCGGACGTGGTTGGTGAAGAAGTCGGCGATGTCTTCGTAGGCCTTCCAATTGAGCGGGACGCCGAGTTCGTAGCCGTGACGATTGCGAAATTGCTCACGCAAATCGCCACGTTGAAACCAGTCGTGGCGGAACCAGTACAGGTTGGCGAACTGCTGGTCCGGCAGTTGATAGACGGCGCCGTCGGGCGCCGTGACGAAGCCGAGGCCGATGAAATCGCCGAGGTCGAGGGTCGGCAAGGTGACCGGGGCGCCCGCGTCGGCGATCCAGGCGCTGATGGGCACGACGCTGTCGCCGCGGTAGTGGGTGCCGATGTGATCGGAATCGTTGATATAGGCGTCATAAAGGTTACGTCCTGAGCGCATCTGAGTCTGCAACCGCTCGACCAGGTCGTTCTCCCGGAGCAACTCGTGAATGACGCTGACGTCGGTGATCTCGCGGAAGGCCCGCGCCAGGACCCGCGCTTCGTACTCGTGCGTCGCGATCGTCTCCGACACCACGTAGATCTGTTCGCCGCGGAACGGCGCGGCGGCGCGCATGAAGAACTCCAGTTCGGTCATCTGCTGGTCAAGGGTGAGGGTCGACGGCTGGAATTCGAACCTGGCCCAGCGCTCGGCCGCCGACAATCGCGCCTCATCGGTCTGCGCGCGGGCGGTGTACGGCAGCGCCGCCGCACCCAGGGCGAGGGCGCCTGCGCGTTGCAGCAGTGTCCTGCGGTCGGGGTGTTGCAGATCAGGCTGTTGCGGCCGACGAACGGTGCCCCTGATTCGAGTCATGGCGGCCTCCCGGTTGCTGCCGACATGTGTTGTTGCTGTTGTTGCCGGCATTTCGTATTCGAACATTCAGCCCCCGTCAGGGACGAAATGTCCGAATATGATTGCCAATCCGCATCGTCGCGTGTAGATTACCTCATAAAGTAACAGGTCTGTCGGTTTCTGGGAAGACCCTTGCCAGCCGATGGACCCTGTGGCGGCCGTCCCGGGACGCGCGCCCTCGGGCCTGGAGCGGGGCTCGGAAATGAGGCCCGTAAGTGGGGCCCCGAGCCCGCACCGGCTACCGTCCCGACAGATCCCGGTGGAGGATCTCGCGAGAGGCGGACCGCGATCTCCACGCCGCTGCACGCAGATGCGGCGGTCCATGGGAGGGAACGGCATGGCCGAGGAATTCATCCTGTCCATCGATCAGGGGACGACGGGCAGCACCGTCCTGATTTTCGATCACCAGGGCAGCGTGCGCGCCCGCGCGTATTCTGAATTCACCCAGCACTTTCCGCGACCCGGCTGGGTCGAACACGATGCCGTCGAGATCTGGCGGGTTTCGGTTGCGATGATCGGCGAGGCGCTGAAGGCGTCGGGGATCAGTGCAACGGCGGTGAATGCCATCGGCATCACCAACCAGCGCGAAACCACGGTGCTGTGGGACCGGAAGACCGGCGAGCCCGTACACCGTGCCATCGTCTGGCAGGATCGGCGGACTGCGCACTATTGCGACGAGTTGAAGGCGCGCGGGCTGGAAGAGACGATCCGTGCGAAGACCGGCCTGGTGATCGACGCCTACTTCTCCGGCACCAAGGTGAAATGGATCCTCGACAATGTCCCGGGCCTGCGGGAGCGGGCGGAGCGGGGCGAGATCGCCTTCGGCACCATCGATTCCTGGCTGGTCTGGAATCTGACAAGCGATCGCGCGCACGTCACCGATTACTCCAATGCCTCGCGGACGCTGCTCTACAACATCAACACGCTGGATTGGGATGACGAGTTGCTGGAGATCATGGAGATCCCGCGCGCCATCCTGCCCGAGGTCAAGCCGTCGTCGTACGTCTACGGCCACACCGACGCGGGCCGGTTCTTCGGCACCCGCGACATCCCGGTCGCCGGCATCGCCGGTGACCAGCAGGCGGCGCTGTTCGGCCAGGCCTGCTACAGCGCCGGCTTGGCCAAGAACACCTATGGAACCGGCTCGTTTCTGTTGATGAACACCGGGCAGGAGCCCGTGCAGAGCCGGGAGAAGCTGCTGACGACAATTGCCTGGAGGATCGGCGACGATCCCGTGGAATACGCCCTCGAAGGCGCGATCTTCATCACCGGCGCCGGTGTCCAGTGGCTGCGCGACGGGCTGCAGATCATCAAGAGCGCGGCGGAAACCGAAGCGCTGGCCCGGTCGCTCAAGAGCAACGAGGGGGTCTACTTCGTCCCGGCGCTGGTCGGGCTCGGCGCGCCGCACTGGGATCCCTACGCCCGCGGCACCCTGCTCGGCGCGACCCGGGGGACGACCCGGGCCCACCTGGCGCGCGCCGTGCTCGAAAGCATGTGCTACCAGACGCGCGACGTGGTGGAGGCGATGGAACGGGATTCGGGGATCGCGTTGAAGGAGCTCCGATGCGACGGCGGGGCCTCGGCCAACAGCTTCCTCATGCAGTTCCAGTCGGACATTCTCGGGGTTCCCGTGGAGGTGCCCAAGGTGGCCGAAACGACCGCCCTCGGCGCCGCCTACCTTGCCGGGCTCGCCACCGGTTTCTGGTCGAGCCGGGACGAGCTTGCCAAGAAGTGGCAGCTGTCGCGCCGCTATGCCCCCTCGATGGATGACGCGACGCGCACGCGGCTGCATGGCCGCTGGTTGCGGGCGGTGGAGCGGGCCAAGGGCTGGGCCCTCGATGACGATTGACCGCGCGGGCCGATCGGCCAGGCACCCTGGGAGACGTCAGCGATGCAGTTGAGGCAGAACACGATCGAGCGGTTGCGGCAGGAAACGTTCGATGTGCTCGTGGTCGGCGGCGGCATCAACGGGGCCGTGTCGGCGGCGGCGCTGTCCGGCAAGGGCGCGAAGGTGGCGCTGATCGACCGCGGCGACTTCGCGTGTTTCACCAGCCAGGAGTCGTCCAATCTCGCCTGGGGTGGCATCAAATATCTGGAAACCTTCGATTTCGTCCTTGTGCGGAAGCTGTGTCTGTCGCGCAACCATCTGATCCGCAACTTTCCGTCGATCGTGCAGGAGATCCGCTTCCTGACCACGATCCCCCAGGGGTTCCGGCATAATCGCCTGAAGCTTTACGCCGGCACGTGGCTGTATTGGCTGTTCGGCAACACCTTCACCCGGATGCCCCGGCTGCTGTCGAAGGCAGCGGTGCGGCGGGAAGAGCCGGTGGTTGACGTCGACAAGGGCGCCGGCAGCTTCGAGTATTCGGATGCCTACCTGCATGACAACGATTCCCGGTTCGTCTTCGGCTTCATCCGTTCGGCGATGAACAACGGCTGTGCCGCCGCGAACTATGTGGAGTCCCTGGGCGGCGCGCGGACCGCGGCCGGCCTCTGGGTCACCCGCGCCAGGGATGTGATCGATGATCAATCCTTCGAGATCCGCTCGAAGGTGCTGATCAACGCGGCCGGTCCGTTCGCCGACGAACACAACGGTCGCACCGGCCAGACGACCGAACACCATCACGTCTTCTCCAAGGGCATCCACCTGATCGTCGATCGTCTCACGCCGAACAAGCGCGTGCTTGCCTTCTTCGCCACCGACGGGCGATTGTTCTTCGTCATTCCCATGGGCGCGCGCACTTGCATCGGCACCACCGACACGCCGGTCGATTCGCCCTATACTCAAGTCACCGACGACGATCGTGCCTTCGTGCTGGAGAACATCAGCACGTATCTGAAGTTGCCGGCACCGCTCACCAAGGACGACATCATCGCCGAGCGCTGCGGCGTGCGGCCGCTGGCCATCAAGGGCAAGGCCGACGGGGGGCGGGACTTCCTGCAGTTGTCGCGAAAGCACGCCGTCGACGTCAATGTGGCGGAGAAGCACCTGAGCATTTTTGGCGGCAAGCACACGGACTGTGTCAATGTCGGCGACGAGATCGGTGGGTACGTCGCGCGGATGGGCGTCACGCTGCCGTATCCCAAGTACAAGTGGTATGGCGAGCCGCCCGCCGAACTCCGCCGGGAGTTCGAACACCGTGCGAAGTTGATGGCGTTGGACGATCTCACCGATCCGGCCTCGTCCGAGAAGCTGACGTCGCGGTACTGGCGGCGCTATGGCATGGAAGCCTTCGAGCTGCTCGAGCACATTCGCGCCGACCCGGCCCAGGCCGAGGTGCTCATCCAGGGCACCGAGTACACGCGCTGCGAGGTGCATCACAAGGCGCGGCGCGAAATGATCGTCAAGCTCGAAGACTTCCTGCGCCGGCGGTCCAAGATCGCGCTCGTGGTTCGCCGCGACCAGATCCGGCAATCGCCCGGCCTGCTGGAAGCCTGTCAGATCATGTTTGGAGACGAGGCGCAGGCCAAGATCGATGAATATTTCCAAGAGCGCGATGGCGACGAGGTGTCACGCAATGCACGGGACTCGGTGTCGATGAGGTGATGGGGCGACGATGATGGAAACGACATCGGTCCGTATCGATGAGGCGATCGCCCGTGTCTTCGTCATTCACGGACTTGAGCCACTGCCGTCTCGCCATGACGGGATTGGCAGAATGGCGAAACGAGGCTTGCGTGGTTCTGGCCTTTTATAGGTTTTTGTACGGGCCAAGCGACGACGAAGACTTTGGTTGAGAGGGAATGTTTCGGGAGGAACGGCCATGACACCATTCCTGGGCGAGGTGATCGGCACGGCGATCCTGATCCTCTTGGGAAACGGGGTGGTCGCCAACGTCGTCTTGACCGGAACCAAGGGCGAAGGCGGCGGCTGGATCGTGATCACCTGGGGATGGGGCATGGCGGTGTTCGTCGCGGTGTTCACGGTCGCCGCCTTCAGCGGCGCCCACATCAATCCCGCGGTCACCATCGGTCTTGCCATCGCCGACAAATTCGAATGGACGCGCGTTCCCGGATACATCGCCGCCCAGTTCCTCGGGGCGTTCATCGGCTCCTTCCTGGTCTGGCTGTACTATCGCCCCCACTACGCGAAGGCGGAAAACACCGACCTGAAGCTGGCGACGTTCTGCACCGCGCCGGCCATTCGAGATCCCCTCTCGAACCTGATCTGCGAGGTGATCGGGACGTTCCTGTTGGTCTTTGCCGTCCTCTTTCTCGCCGTCTCGGTGTTCGGTCTGGGCGCCCTGGATGCGCTTCCCGTCGGGCTGCTGGTCCTGGCGATCGGGCTCTCGCTCGGCGGCACCACCGGCTATGCCATCAATCCGGCGCGGGATCTCGGTCCACGCATCATGCACGCCCTGTTGCCGATCGCCGGCGGCAAGCGTGACAGCGATTGGAGCTACGCCTGGATCCCGGTGGTCGGTCCGCTGATCGGCGCGGGGCTGGCCAGTCTGGTCTATCTGGCGCTCCAGGATCCGACCAACATCCACTTCCGGTAGGCGCCGCTCGCCGCCGCCGGGTGCGAGGGAAGGGGCACGGCGACGCCGCGTTCGCGCGGTCACCCGCCGAGGATCGCCTGACCGCCCGTCACCACGTCGAGCAGTTCGACGGTGATCTCTTCCTGGCGGAGCTGGCTTTCCTCGAGCCTGAGGCCGGCGAGCTTCCGCTCGATGTTGTCGTGGGCCGCCGACATCGCCGCGAAGCGCGCCGCGCTCTCGCTCAACAGCGCCTCCAGCGTCGCGAGCGTCACCGCGGCGGACAGCTGCTCCTCGCCGAGGCGATCGAGCAGCGCCGATCCGGGAAAATTGACCAGCGGCGGACTGCCCGCCACCGGCCGGGAGAACCGGTCCAGGTTCGCCGGCAGCAAGCGGTAGCGGTCGATGGACCATCGGCCGAGGGTCTCGGCCCGCGCATGCAGGGCATCGAGCTGGCCGATGCCGGCCTCCTGGATGTGCGACAGCAGCGCCGCGACGATCGCCCGCGCGTGCGCCGCAACCCCCGCCACATGCGTCGGCATCGCCCCCTGCCAAGCAACCACGAGGCCGCGCTCCGCCGCCAGGCTCCCGCCCCGCGCGCCGACCAGCACCAGATCGTCCGCCGCGCCAAGCCCGGCGGTGGCGGCATCCAGCAGCGCATCGTTCATGGCACCGACGAAGCCGTGCTCGCTGCAGAACACCAGGACGACGCGGCGGCCGTCCGGCGCCGCTGCACCCGCCGGCGGCGCCGCGTCCAACAGCGCCAGCGCATCGGCAAAGGCGGCGCCGACGATGTCCGCATATTGCCGCACGGCGGTGACCGCGTGCTCGGCCTGCTGCATGTGCACCGCCGACACCGACTTCATGGCCCGCACCACGTCCTGCAGGGCGGTGATGCTGTCGATGCGGGCCCTGAGCCGGGCACGTTGCTCCACGGTCTAACCCGCCCCCAGCTCGCCAGCGAGCGCGGCGATGGCGCCGGCGAGGCAGGCCCGGCCTTCGTAGGTGAGGTCACCGCGCCGCTCGATGGTGGCGATGGCGTCGGGGCAGCGGTCGAGCAACCACGCGGGCAGTCGAACACGCAGACGGTCGACCTGATGCGGGCCGAGCGCGTCGAGGACCTTGTCCTCGAGGGCGAGCAACAAGGCGACCTGCTGCCATCGCGGCAACGGATCATACTCCGGCTGACGCAGGATCGCGCGGATGCGCCGGCCATGCTCGACGGCCTGGCGCGTCGGGTCGTCCATCATCGCGCCGAAGCGGGTGAACATCTCCAGCTCCAGGAACTGGGCGTAGTTGAGCCGCAGGCTCGAGGCCAGGCGCTTGATCGCCGGCGCCTGCGTGCGACCGCCGACCCGGGAGACGCTCTTGCCAACGTCGACGGCCGGGCGCTGCCCCTCGTAGAAGAGCTTGCTGTTCAGCATGATCTGACCGTCGGTGATCGAGATCAGGTTGGTGGGGATGTAGGCACTGATGTTGCCAGCCTGGGTTTCGGCGATCGGCAGCGCCGTCAGCGAGCCGCCGCCCAGCCGCGCAGACAGCCGGGCGGCGCGCTCGAGCAGCCGCGCGTGCACATAGAAGATGTCACCGGGATAGGCCTCGCGACCCGGGGGCCGACGCAACAGCAGCGACAGTTCGCGGTAGACCGTGGCATGCTTGGTCAGGTCATCGATGATCAGCAGGGCATCCCCTCCGCGATCGCGGAAGTATTCGGCAATGGTGCAGCCAGCGTACGGCGCGATCCAGCGCAGCCCGGAAGCGCTCTCGGCGTGGCCGATGACAAAGATGCACCGCTCGGGCGCGCCATGGCGCCGGACGGCGTCAATCACCCGATTCACCGACGACGATTTCTGGCCGACCGCCACGTAGACGCAGACCACGTCAGAGGCCTTCTGGCTGATCATGGTGTCGACGGCGATGGAGGTCTTGCCGGTCTGCCGGTCACCGATGATCAGTTCCCGCTGGCCGCGGCCGAGCGGGACCATGGCGTCGATCACGGTGATGCCGGTCTGCAGCGGCACCGACACGAGGTCGCGATCGATGATGGCCGGGGCCGGCCGCTCGATCGGCTCGAAGGCCGCCGCCGCGGGCGGGGGTTGATCGTCCAGCGGGCGGCCAAGGGGGTCGACGACGCGTCCGAGCAGGGCGTCGCCGACGGGGACCCGCAGCACTTCGCGGGTCCGGCGGACCGTGCTGCCGGCGGAGATGTCCTCCCAGGGCGACAGCATGACGACGCCAACCGAGTCGGGGTCGAGGGTGATGACCATGGCCGCGGCGTCGCCGTCGAAGCGGAGCAGCTCGTCGGCGCGCGCGCCGTACAGCCCGGACACCTTGGCGACACCGTCGCCGATGCGCTGAACCGTGCCGATCTCCTCGAGCCAGGGGCGCGGCGCGATCGTTTCCACGCTGCGGCGCGCGGCATCGGCCCAGGCCGCGAGGTCTTCACTCAGCGGCTTCATGAACGGCCAAGTCCCGCTTCGTTGCTTCAAGGGTCGCGGCCCAGCTGAGGTCGAGGGTCGCCGCCGGAAGCCAGAGCCGCGCCCCGGCGATCAGTTCGGGCGCCTCGGAGAACTCAACGACGCAGCCGCCGGCCCAGCACCGCCTGAAGCCGCGTCCGGCAGCGTAACTGCGCGGCGGCATCAAGGATCGGGGCGGTGTCCACCCGGATGCGTCGGGAGCCGGGCGGCATCGCCAACAGCGCTGCCCGTTCGTCCCTGGGCATCGCCGCGAGATGGTCCGCCGCCCGGCCGACGAAGGTCTCGGCGACGCAGGTCTCGGCAAGGGGTCCGGGAGCAACGTCCGCCACCAGCCGTCTGGCCAGCGCGATCGCCAGATCGGCCGCCTGCGCGCGGATCTCCCGCGCGACGGCCTCGGGTTCGGCGCCGAGCTCGCGCCGCGAGCGAGCGTGCAGCGCCTCGGCTTCCGTCCGCGCCTCGGCGAGCATTGCCTGGCGCTCGCACACGATTTTGGCACGGGCGTCGTCGAGCATCCGGTCGCGCTCGTCGGCGACAGTCTCCAGCCGCCGCTGGTATTCGCGCGCCTTCTCGTCGGCTTGGCGCTGCGCCGCCTCGGCGTCGGCGAGGACGCGCGTCGCCTCGGCGCGCCGATCATCGATGATGCGGCGCACGGGGCGATAGAGGAAGTGCCGCAGCAGCCAAACCAGAACCAGGAAGTTGACCGCCTGGAAGGCCAGCGTCCAGCCGTCGATGGGCATGCTCAGGCGGCGAACGGATTGGCGAACAGAAGCAGCAAGGCGATCACCAGGCAGTAGATCGCCATGGTCTCGATCATCGCCAAACCGACGAACAGGGTTCTGGACAGGGGGCCGGCCGCCTCCGGCTGGCGGGCGATGGCTTCCATCGCCGCGGCAACCGCCCGCCCCTCGGCCAGCGCCGGGAAGACCGCCCCCACGCAAACGGCAATGGTCGCACCCAGAATGCTCAAGGTGGCAACGTCCATGTGTCTCCTCCTCAATGGTCCCCGAACGAACCGACCGCGGCACCCAGGAACACGGTCGTCAAGACGGTGAAGATGTACGCCTGGACCAATCCGATGAGAATCCCGAGTGCCATGATCGGGACCGGCACGAGCAGCCCGACAATCGCCAGCAACAGGCCGATGGCGAATTCGTGGCTCATGATGTTGCCAAACAACCGAACCGCGAGCGAGACCGTACGCGTCAGCTCCGCGAGCACGTTGAGCGGCAGCAGCAACGGGTTCGGCTTGAGGTAGCGCAGCAGATGGCGTCGCAGGCCCTGCTCGCGAATGCCGAAGACATGGGCCGCGGCGAAGGCGAGCAGGGCGAGGGCGGCCGGGGTCTCGATCGTCGCCGTCGGTGCCCGCACGCCGGGCAGCACCACCGAGAGATTGGCGAGCAGGAGGAACAGAAAAAGTGTGGCGATGAAGGGCACGAAGGGGTCCGGATCGCGCCGGATGGCCTCCCTGATCTGCTGGGCGATGCCCGTCACCACCAGTTCGAGAACGGCTTGGAGCGGGCCGGCGACGATTCGCGGCCGGCGCATCACGAGCCAGCACACCGCGACGGCGACAGCCATGATGCCCCAGGTGGTCACGACCGGTTCGCTCACCGGAACGGGACCGACCTGAAAGACGACTCTGGCGGCGAACGGCGAGGGTTCGATCACGGCGCCACCACGATCACTTGCGCGAGCGCCGGGTTCATTCGCCTTTCACCCGCTGCCAAGCCATGACGCAGCCGGCGGCGACGCCCAGGAACAGCAGTGCCGCGGTCATGGTGATGCCGGTCTCCAGACTTCGATCGAGCCAGCGGCCGAGGAACAGGCCAGCCAAGGTCGGGACGACGATCAGCCAACCGATGGACCCGGCCAACGCCAGATTCCTGACCAAAGGCCGTTCGCCCTCCAGGTCCCACCGTCGCTTGCGTTCGCGTCGGAGTTCGACGCCGCGGCGCAGGGATTCGTGGTTGGGCGGTGGTCCCTTCATCTGTCGTGTCCCGCATCGCGGCGGTTGCCGGCGACGACGGACGTGGCGGCACGGTGGGCGCCCCGCTGTTCCGGGTGAAGGAATTCGCGCATGCGACGGATGGTCGCGAGTTGCAGGCGGGTGGCAGCGGTGCGCGCCAGCGCGTCCCGTTCCTGCTCCTCGCGAAACTGCGCCACCATGGTCTCCTCGAGGGCCGACAAATCGTCACCGCACACGGCCTGTCGCGTCGCGATCGCCACACGGCTGCCGCCGGAGACCCGCAGCACGCCGCCACGGACGGCGACATAGCCCTCGTGGTGGTCGGCATCACGCCAGGCGACGACGCCGATTTCCAGGGCCGTGAGGAAATCGGCATGACCACGGAGGATGCCGAAGGCGCCGGTCTCGTCCTCCGCGCGAACGTGGACGACGTCGTGCCGGTCGAGGACGACCTCGATGGGCGTGGTCACGAGCAGGTTCATGCCGTCACCTCGCGGCCGCGCTGGTGGCGGTCCCGCACCTGCTGCAGCGTGCCGGTCATGTAGAAGTCGCTCTCCCGCCAGTCCTCGCCCTCACCGTCGAGAATGGCCCGGCATCCGGCGATGACATCCGCCAAGTCCACTCTGACGCCGGGCGTGCCGGTGAAGTCCTCGGTGACCGAGAACGGTTGCGTCAGGAACCGCAGCAGCCGGCGGGCCCGGCGGACGGTGGTGCGGTCGGCGGCGCTCAGTTCCGCCATGCCGAGCAGCGAGATCACCTCCTGGAGGTCGCGATACTGCGCGATCGCCCGCTTCACGTCCTGCGCCACATCATAGTGCTCCGCCCCCACCGCCCGCGGATCGAGCAGCACCGACGTGGAGGTCAGCGGGTCGACGGCCGGGTAGAGGCCTTCCCCGGCCATTTCACGGGACAGCACGACGGTCGAGTCCAGGTGGGAGAAGGTCTCCGCGACGGCCGGATCGGTGAAGTCGTCGGCGGGCACGTAGACCGCCTGGATCGCGGTGATCGCTTGCTCGCCCACCGAGGTGATGCGTTCTTCGAGCTCGGCGATCTCCGATGCCAGCGTCGGCTGATAGCCGACCCGTGACGGCAGCCGCCCGAGCAGGCCCGAAACCTCGCCGCCGGCCTGCACGAAGCGGAACACGTTGTCGATGAGCAGCAGCACGTCCTCCTGCATGACGTCTCGGACATACTCGGCGACGGCAAGCGCGGTCATGCCGACGCGCCAGCGCGCGCCCGGAGGCTCGTTCATCTGCCCGAACACCATGGTCGTACGCGCAAGGACTCCCGATTGCCGCGCCTCGAGCAGCAGTTCGTGGCCCTCCCGCGAGCGCTCGCCGATGCCGGCGAACACCGAGATGCCGGCGTAGCGTTCGACGGTGGTGCGGATGAGTTCCATGATCAGCACGGTCTTGCCGACTCCGGCGCCGCCGAACATCGCCGCCTTGCCGCCGCGCACCAGCGGCGCCAGGAGGTCGATCACCTTGATGCCGGTGATGAGCTGTTCGCCGGCATGGCCGCTTTTGCTCAGCTTCGGGCTCGGCGCGTGGACCGATCGCCGCGGCACGTCGGCGGGAATCGGCCCCAGGGTGTCGATCGGCTCGCCGACCACGTTGAGGAGGCGGCCCAGCACGGCTTCGCCGACCGGCACCGTGATCGGGCCGCCGGTCGAACGGACGACGACGCCGCGGGCAAGACCGGCCGTGTCCTGCATCGACACCGTGCGCACGGTCTTGAGGTCCAGATGCTGCTGGACCTCGAGGATCAGCCGGTGCGGCCCGTCCCAGGCGACGACCAGGGCCGTGTTGATGGTCGGCAGTTCCGCCTCGTCGGCGGCCTCCACGTCGACGACGGACCCCCTGACGGCGGTGACGTGGCCGATGATGCGCGGATCAGGGGTATCGTCAGGTGCGCGCATCGGTCCGCTTCGTCCCTTCCGGAGATCCCTGGGCTGAACCTCGTCGCCAACGGTCCGATCCGTGGTGTTGGTCCGCCGCCCGCCGACGGGATGAGCGGCTTCCAGTCTATCGCGGAACGGTTGAGGTTCGAAGGGTTTGTCCCTTGCCCCGACCAGCCACGCATGGGTGCCCTGCGGAAGCGCACGGGGTGGGGGCCCCAAACGAATGAGGTCGACGGCGTGCGCGCCTGCTCACGGTCGATGCCACCGGCGCCAGGCTGGTCAATCGCGCTGTTTTTGCTTGACCCTGAATCCATTGTGGGTACCCCTGTTGCCAACGTGACGACGCCGCGATGGCCGCAGGCTCACACGCGCGCAATGGTGTGTTCAGGGGAAGGTACCAAGATGATCCAGCGACTGCTTTGCCGCCGCGCGTTCGGCCGATTGGCGATCGTGTCCGCCTTGGCCGCGTTGTTCGGCCTCGGCGTTGCCGTCCAGGCGGCGGAGCCGATCAGGATCGGCGCGTTCCTCGCCGTTTCCGGCGGCGCCTCGTTCCTCGGCGACCCCGAGAAAAAGACGCTCGAGATGTATGTGGAAAAGGTCAATGCCGAGGGCGGTGTGCTCGGGCGGCCGCTGGAGCTTGTCGCCTACGATACGGCCAGCGACGCCAAGAAGGCGCTGACGGCGGTCAAGCGGCTGATTTTGCAGGATAAGGTCGATGTCATCATCGGCGGCACCACCACCGGCGAGACCATGGCGGTGATCCCGGAGGTGGAGAAGGCGGGCGTGCCGTTCATTTCGCTGGCCGGCGCCAGCGCGATCATCGATCCGGTCAAGACGTGGGTGTTCAAGACGCCGCACACCGATACGCTCGCCGTCGAGAAGATCTTCCGCGACATGACCGATCGGGGCTTGACCCGGATCGGCGTGCTGTCCGGCAGCGGCGGCTTCGACAAGTCCTGCCACGAGAACGTCCTCGCCCTGGCACCTGAGCTCGGCATCACGATCGTCGCCGACGAGGCCCACGGCAAGGGCGACACCGACATGACGCCGCAGCTCACCCGCATCAAGTCGGCTGAGGGTGTGCAGGCGTTCCTCTATTGCGGCTTCGGTGCGCCAACCAGCATCGTCGCCAAGAATTTCCAGCAGCTCGGGCTGACAATGCCGCACTATCAAACGCACGGCTCGGGATCGCAGAAGTTCATCGATGCCGCCGACGGCGCGGCCGAAGGCGTCCGCCTGCCGGCGGCGGCGCTGCTGGTCGTCGACCACCTCCCCGACGATCATCCGCAGAAGGCGGTGGCCGCCGCCTACAAGCAGGCCTACGAGGCGCGGTGGCAGGACTCGATCTCCACGTTCGGCGGCCACGCCTATGACGCGCTGTTCCTGCTGGTCGCGGCGATGGAGCGCGCCGGCTCCACCGACAAGGCGGCGGTGCGCGGCGAAATCGAGAAGACGGAGCGCTTCATCGGCGTCGACGGCATCTTCACCATGTCGCCGGAGGACCACCTGGGGCTCGATCCGGACTCGTTCGTCATGGTCGAGGTGAAGGACGGCGGCTGGATGCTGATGCAGTAGCCGGATCCGGCGGACATCGGGCGAGAGGGGCGGGATGTCCGCCGATTTCCTGCAGTTCCTGATTTCCGGCGTGACGGTGGGCGCGACCTATGCGCTGGTCGGTGTCGGCTTCTCCATCATCTACAACTCCAGCCAGGTGATCAACTTCGCCCAGGGCGAGTTCCTGATGATCGCCGGAATGTCGACGGTGGCGTTGCTCGATGCCGGCCTGCCGCTGCCGCTCGCCGTGCTGCTCGCCCTCGTCGTCACCATCGGCGTCGGACTGGCGCTGGAGCGGCTGGCCATCGCGCCGGCGCGGGGTGCGTCGGTGGTGACGCTGATCATCATCACCATCGGCGCCTCGATCTTCCTGCGCGGCGCCGCCGAGCTGATCTGGGGCCGCGATTTTCGCAGCGTGCCGGCGTTTTCGGGCTCGGAAGCGATCCCCATCGGCGGCGCCACCGTGCTGCCGCAGAGCTTGTGGGTGATCGGTGCGACGCTCGTCGGCATCGTCATGCTGCGCTGGTTCTTCGAGCGAACGCTGCTCGGCAAGGGCATGCTCGCCACCGCCCACAACCCGCTGGTGGCGCGACTGATGGGCATTGATACGCGCTTCATCATGAGCCTCAGCTTCGGCCTCGCCGCGCTGTTCGGCGGCATCGCCGGGGTGCTGATCGCGCCGATCTCGCTCACCTATCCCGATGTCGGGGTGATGCTCGGCCTCAAAGGCTTCTGCGCGGCCATCCTCGGCGGCCTCGGGAACCCGATGGGCGCGATCGCCGGCGGCCTGATCGTCGGCGTTTCCGAGGCGATGACGGCGGGCTATGTGTCGTCCGCCTACAAGGACGCCGTCGCTTTCGTCATCATCCTCGTCGTTCTCGTCGCCATGCCGCGGGGACTGTTCGGCGCCAGCGCCGCCGAGCGGGTGTGATCGAACTTCGGTCCCCACGGCTCGGTGGCCTCGCGGCGATCGCCGCGGTGGTGATCATGCTGCCGGCCGTCCTGCCCAACGCCTTCTGGTATGACGTCGCGGTGCTGATCGGCATCAACGCCATCGTCTGCGTCGGCCTCAACCTGCTCATCGGCTACGCCGGCCAGATCAGCCTCGGTCATGCCGGCTTCTTCGGTCTCGGCGCCTATGCCTCGGGCATCCTCACGGCGACCTGGAACTGGCCGCCGCTGGCGGCGCTCGTCGCCGGCGCCCTCGCGGTCGGCGCGATCGCCTACCTGGTGGCCAAGCCGATCCTGAAGCTGAAGGGGCACTACCTGGCGATGGGCACGCTCGGCCTCGGCATCATCATCTTCATCGCCGTCAACCAGGAGGTCGGGCTGACCGGCGGCCCCGACGGCATGGCCGTTCCGGGGCTGTCGGTGCTGGGCTACGACTTCGTCGACGAGCGGCAGTGGTACTGGCTGGTTGGCGGATTGCTGATCGTCAGTGTCTGGCTCACCCTCAACCTCGTCGACTCGCCCGTGGGACGGGCGCTGCGCGCGGTGCATGGCAGCGAGGTGGCCGCTGCGGTGGCCGGCGTCGACGTCACGCGCTACAAGGTCCTGGTGTTCGTCGTCTCCGCCGTGCTGGCCAGCTTGGCCGGCAGCCTCTACGCCCACTACGCCGGCTTCATCACGCCGACCGAGGCGGCCTTCGGGCATTCCATCGAGATGGTGACCATGGTGGTGCTCGGTGGCCTCGCGTCCACGTTCGGGGCGGTCGTCGGCGCCGCCATCCTGACGGTCCTGCCGCAACTGCTCGCCGCCTTTCACGACTACGAGATGCTGGCGTTCGGCGCCATCCTGATGGGAACGATGATCTTCATGCGCCGGGGGCTGGTGCCGAGCCTGGCGGCGCTGTTGCGGAGCCGTCGGCGGTGAACCACGCGGTTCGCCCGGACGCGCCGGTCGAGGCCGCTCGCCGCCCGCCGCCGCTGCTGACCGTCGCCGGCTTGCACAAGAGTTTCGGCAACGTCGCCGCCATCGACGACCTGCACTTTTCGGTCGACGCCGGCGCCATCCACGCGATCATCGGCCCCAACGGCGCCGGCAAGACGACCTTGCTCAACATGCTGAGCGGCATCTATACGCCGACCCGCGGCCGCGTCCTGTTCGACGGCGGCGACGTCACCGGCCAGCCGCCGCACGTGCTCGCCCGCCGCGGCATCTCCCGCACCTTCCAGAATTTGCAGATCTTCCTCAACATGTCGGCCATCGACAACGTCATGGTCGGCTACCACCTGCGCTGCGACGGGCGCTTCCTGCCGTCGCTGCTGCGCTTCACCTCGGTCGCCCGCAAGGACCGGGAGTATCGCGACCGGGCGGCGGCGCTGCTCGAGTATGTCGGCCTCAAGGACTACGTGCGGGCCGAGGCGTCGGCCATGCCGTATGGCGCGCTGAAGCGCCTGGAGCTGGCGCGTGCGCTGGCGGTGCAGCCGCGGCTGCTGCTGCTGGACGAGCCGGCGGCTGGCCTCAACGCGACCGAGACCGGCGCCCTCGACGCGCTGATCGGCAAGGTCGCCGACCGTGGCGTCACCATCGTGCTGGTGGAACACGACATGAAGCTGGTGTGGGCGGTCTCGTCCCGCATCCTGGTGCTCGACCAGGGCCGGTTCCTGGCCGAGGGCACCGGCGAGCAGATCCGCCGCGATCCCGACGTGGTCGCCGCCTACCTGGGCGAGCGGGGTCGCCATGCCTGATGGCGCGCCGCTGCTGGCGGTAGAGGACCTGGATGCCCGCTACGGACCGGTGCACGCGCTGCGGGGCGTCTCGCTGTCCATCGGCGCGGGCGAACTTGTCACCCTGGTCGGTGCCAACGGCGCCGGCAAGACGACGCTTCTGCGGGTGATTTCCGGCGTCCTTCCGGCGAGCGCCGGCGTGGTGCGGTTCGACGGCGCCGACATCACCCGTCTGGCCGCCGAACAGCGGGTGCGCCGCGGCATCGCCCAGGTGCCGGAGGGGCGGCAGGTGCTGGCGCCGATGACGGTGGAGGACAATCTCCGGCTCGGCGGCTACACCCGCCCCAGGGCCGAGGTCGCCGCCTCGCTGGCCGTCGTCTACGAGATGTTTCCGGCGCTGGTGGAACGCCGCAGCGAAGCGGCGGGGCTGCTCTCCGGCGGTCAGCAACAGATGCTGGCGATGGCCCGCGCTTTGATGGCGAAGCCGCGCATCCTGCTGCTGGACGAGCCGAGCATGGGCCTTTCGCCGATCCTGGTGGACGAGGTGTTTGCCATCATCGAGCGGCTGCGCGCCGCCGGCACGACGATCTTCCTGGTGGAGCAGAACGCCTACCTCGGCCTCTCGGTCGCCGATCGCGGCTATGTCCTCGAGGCCGGCGCCCTCGTGCTGACTGACACCGGCCGGGCGCTGATGGAGAACGACCAAGTGAAGGCCGCATATCTGGGTCTGTAGCCGCAGGATCGGCCGGTGACCGGCATCGTCACTCCGGGACCGCGCCCGCGTAGTCGAAGCCGGCGGCGGTGACGGCCTCGCGGATCAGGTTTGTCTCGGCGCCGACGACGGTGACCCGGCCGGCGGCGAGATCGACGGAAACGTCGGCGGCGGGCGCGAGTTCATGGATGGCGTTGGTCACGGCACGAACGCAGCCGTCGCAGCGCATCCCGGCAACGCGGTGGGTGGTGGCGGTCATGGGTCGGTCTCCCGAGGGTGGATCAGAACTGCGGCCAGTAGCCGCTGGTGACGCTGTGCTTAAGATGCTGAAGGTAGCGTCGGCCGAAGAACCAGCGGAGATAATCGGGTGCGATGCCGCGGGCTCCAGGCGCCACCAGGGTGGTTTCGAAGCCAAGGTGTCGGCCCGGGAGCTTGTTCGACCAGGTGAACACCTCGCTGAACCGCTGGGCGCGATAGCCGCTGTGCAACCACGGCACGCCGGCGTTGCGAACCAGCGAGCGCAAGCTCTCCCCCCACGGCCCGTAGCAGTCGATGATCATGTCGAACTCCTCGATCGGGTGCGCCGCGAAGAACGCCTCGAAACCCTCCGACCGGAACCGGCACTCGGGAAACAGCGTCGACGCGATCTCCACCATCTCGGGGCTGACATCAACGCCCCACGCCTCTTCCGCAACGTCGGTGAGCAACCAGGTGCTGAGACCGTGCGCCGCGCCAATCTCGGCGATCCGCCGCGGCGGGTGCGCGTCCAGATAGCGGAACATCGGGGCGTATCGCTCGACGATCCAGCGCATGGACAAAGCCGGAGAGGTCAGGGGATTGTGGTGCATCTCGAAGGCCGGATGCCACGGGAAGCGCTTGCCGGTCGCCCGTCGCGCGATCTCGGCTTCCCAGGCCTCGGCGGCGCCGGCATCCAGATAGAACGTGTTGATCTTCTCGAATCGCTGAAATCGCCGCATCGCGCCCGCTCCCCCAAAACCGAACGGCAATCTAGCGGGGCAGCGGAGCGGATGCGATACCGGATCCAGTGCCGCAGGCGCGCTTACCGGGCGTCGGCGCGGTTGGTCCGCGACGCCGCCGCGCCTCCGGCACGGGAGCCGCGCCAGCCGCGGAGGCGCAGGGCGTTGCTGACGACACAAACGCTGGAGGCGGCCATGGCGGCGCCGGCGATCACCGGCGTCAACATGCCCGCCGCCGCCAACGGCAGCGCCAGAACATTATAAATGAAGGCGAAGAACAGGTTCTGGCGGATCGTTCGCCGGGTCGCCGCGGATACCTCGATGGCATCGGCGACGAGCGACGGTTCGGCGCGCATCAGGGTGACGCCGGCGGCGTGCAGCGCCACATCGGTGCCGCTGCCCATGGCGATGCCGACGTCGGCGGCGGCCAGCGCCGGGGCATCGTTGACGCCGTCCCCGACCATGGCGACGCCGCCGCCGGCGGCACGCAACCTTGCCACGTGCTCGGCCTTGCCTTCCGGCGGCACCTCCGAGAAGATGCCATCAAGGCCGGCGCGCTCGGCCGCCGCAGCCGCGGCGGCGGCACTGTCGCCGGTGAGCATCAGGCAGCGGATGCCGGCCTGCCGCAGCCTGGATACCGCGCGGGCTGCGTCGTCTCGCAACGGATCGTGCACGGCGATCACGCCCAACAGCCGGGCGATCGGTGCCGTCTCGGCCACCCAGACCAGGGTCGCCGCATCGGCGGCTTCCATCGCCGCGGCGCGGTCGGCCAGCGGCGTCACGTCGATTCCCGCGGCAGCCATCCGCCGCCCGTTGCCGAGGGTCAATATCCGTCCCGCAACCTCGGCAATCAGTCCCTGGCCCGGCATGGCCCGGAACTCACGGACGGGCGGCAGCTCGATGCCGGACGCTGCCTCCGCCAGCGCTCGGGCGATCGGATGTTCGCTGCCTTGTTGCGCCGCGGCAGCGAGCCGCAACAGCGCGTCGTCGTCGCCATCGGCGGCCACGATTGCGCGGACGCGCGGTCGGCCCTCGGTGAGCGTGCCGGTCTTGTCGAACACGACCGTCGTTACCCCGTGCGCCCGTTCCAGGGCGTCGGCGTCCTTGAACAGGATGCCGTGGCGGGCGGCGACCCCGACCCCCACCATGATCGCCGTCGGCGTCGCCAGGCCGAGGGCGCAGGGACAGGCGATCACCAGGACGGTGACCGCGATGATCACCGCGTCGGCCGCGGGCGCGCCGCCGAGCCACCAGCCGGCAAAGGTGGCGGCGGCGATGCCGACCACCACCGGCACGAAGACGGCGGCGACGCGGTCGACCAGGCGTTGCACCGGCGCCTTGCTGGCCTGGGCGCTTTGCACCAGGCGGACCATGCGGGCGAGGGTCGAGTCCGTGCCGACGGCGGTCGTGCGCACGCGCAGCAGCCCGTCGCCGTTGACGGCGCCGCCGGTCACCGGATCGCCGGCCGCCTTGTCGACGGGCAGGCTCTCCCCGGTGATCAGCGATTCGTCGACGGCGCTGGCGCCATCCATCACGACGCCGTCGACCGGTAGCCGCTCGCCGGGCCTGACGACCACCACGTCGCCGACGGCGACCCGCGACGCCGGGATCTCGACAATGATCGCGCCGCGTTCCACCCGAGCGGTATCCGGGCGCAGCCGCATCAGGGCGCGTACCGCCGCCGTGGTGCCGCGGCGCGCGCGGCTTTCCAGCCAGCGACCGAGCAGCACAAGCGTGATCACCGCCGCCGACGCCTCGAAATAGAGATCGCCACCTTGGGCGGTGTTGTACACGCTCAGCGCGTAGGCGGCGGTGGTGCCGAGGGCGACGAGCAGGTCCATGTTGCCCGAGCCTGCCCGCAACGCCGCCCAGGCCGGACGATAGAAGCGGCCCCCGGCCCACACTTGCACCGGCGTCGCCAGCAGCAACTGGAGCAGCGGCGGCGGCATCAGATCGAGGCCGAAAGGATGGCCCAGCATCGGCAGGACCAGCGGCAGCGTAAAGACCGCGGCGATCAGGAAGGCGCGGCGATCGGCGCCGGCGCGCCGCGCCGCCTCGGCATCGTCGGGCTCGAAGACGTCCGCGTCGTCGACGAGTCGGGCCTGGAAGCCGGCGCGGCGGATGGCGGCGACCAGGTCGGCGGCGCTACCGGTTCCCGATACCGTGGCGCGGTTGGCGGCG
This sequence comes from uncultured Rhodospirillaceae bacterium, assembly GCA_964495295.1. GTDB lineage: Bacteria > Pseudomonadota > Alphaproteobacteria > Rhodospirillales > Defluviicoccaceae > CAZBWP01. The sequence goes on from CAZBWP010000003.1 coordinate 24,343, forward strand.
AGGCTGACACTGGCGGAACGGACCCCGTCGACGCGCCCGAGCGCCTTTTCCACCCGGCCGACGCAGGCGGCGCAGGTCATGCCCTCGATGTCGAGGGCGATCCGGTTGGGCGGCGCGGCGGCAGCGACCGTTGCAGGCGTGACCGTATCCATGGGGATAACATGGGGTGTCTCCAGCGGGGGACGTCAAGCCCCGCCCTTGACGACCCCGGCGCCGCCGGTCATGGTGCCGAGAACGAGACGCGGACGCGCCCCGGCTGGGTTTGATGTTTCTCCTGATCGACAACTACGACAGCTTCACCTGGAACCTCTACCACTATCTTGGCGAGGTCGGTGCCGAGGTCGAGGTGCGACGCAACGACGCGCTGACTGCCGATGCGGCGCTGGCGCTGGCGCCCGAGGCGATCGTGCTGTCGCCCGGGCCGTGCGACCCCGACCGTGCCGGCATCTGCCTGGAGCTGGTGGTGAAGGCCGCCGGTCGGGTGCCGATCCTTGGCGTCTGTCTCGGCCATCAGGCGATCGGCCAGGCGTTCGGCGGCCACATCGTCCGGGCGCCGGCGCCCATGCACGGCAAGGTGAGCGACATCCGCCACCGCGGCACCGGACTGTTCCAAGGGATCCCGAGCCCGTTCATCGCCAACCGCTACCATTCGCTCGCCGTCGAGCGCGACAGCGTTCCCGATTGCCTCGAGGTGATCGCCGAGAGCGACGACGGCGTGATCCAGGGTCTGGTCCACCGCCGGCATCCGCTCTATGGCGTGCAGTTCCATCCGGAAAGCATCGCCACCGAGCATGGGCATGCGTTGCTGCGCAACTTCCTCGGGCTCGCCGCCGGAGCGGGTACCGCATGACCGCCGACACGCTCTCCGCCATGAAAGCCGTGCTCGCCGAACTGGCGACCGGCGCCGCGCTCACGGTCGAGCGCTCCGAGCAGGCCTTCGACATCGTCATGTCCGGCGATGCGACGCCGGCGCAGATCGGCGCGTTTCTGATGGCGCTTCGGGTGCGCGGCGAGACGGTGGACGAGATCACCGGCGCCGTCCGGGTGATGCGTGCCAAGGCGGCGAAAATCGTGGCGCCGGACGATGCCATCGACGTCGTCGGCACCGGCGGCGACGCGTCCGGCACCTTCAACATTTCGACCGCCGCGGCCCTGGTCGTCGCCGCCTGCGGCGTGCCGGTGGCGAAGCACGGCAACCGGGCGCTGTCGTCGAAGTCCGGCGCCGCCGACGTGCTCGCCGCCCTCGGGGTCAATCTGGACGCAGATTTTGCCCTGATCGAACGATCCATCCGCGAGGCCGGCATCGGCTTCATGCTGGCGCCGCGCCACCATGGCGCCATGCGCACCGTCGCCGGGCCGCGCGTGGAGTTGGGCACGCGCACCATCTTCAACCTGCTCGGCCCGCTGGCCAATCCGGCCGGGGTGAAGCGGCAGTTCACCGGTGCCTTCGCCCGCGCCTGGATCGAGCCGATGGCGCGGGTGCTGGGCAACCTCGGCTGCGAGCGCGCCTGGGTGGTGCACGGCGCCGACGGTCTGGACGAACTGACGACCACCGGTGCGTCCGCGGTCGCCGAGCTGCGCGACGGCGCGGTGCGGATCTTCGAGGTGACGCCGGAGGATGCCGGCCTCGATCGCGCCCGGCCGGACGATCTCAAGGGCGGCGATGGCGAGACCAACGCCGCCGCCATGCGCGCCCTGCTCGGCGGCGAACGCGGCCCGCTGCGCGACGTCGTCGCCTACAACGCGGCCGCCGGGTTGATCGTCGCCGACCGGGTTGCCGACCTGCGCGCCGGCGTCGCGATGGCGCTGGCGGCGATCGACAGCGGCGGCGCCAGGGCGACACTCGACCGCCTGGTCGAGATCACCAATCTGCCGGCGCCAAGGCCAGTCCCGTGACCGACCCGATCGCGACCGGCTCTGCGAACGGCGCTGGCGCCGACGCTGGCGCCGACGCTGACGACGTGCTGGCCCGCATCTGCGCCGACAAGCGCCTGCACGTGGCGCGGCGGAAGCAGGACATGCCGCTCGCAATGCTCGAAGACCAGGCACGGGCGGCGTCCCGGCCGCGCGGCTTCGCGGCACACCTCGCCGACACCGCCGCCGCCGGCGGCTTCGCGCTGATCGGCGAGATCAAGAAGGCGTCGCCGTCGAAAGGGCTGATCCGTGCCGACTTCGATCCGGCGGCGCTGGCCCGCGCCTACGCCGCCGGCGGCGCCGCATGCCTCTCCGTCCTCACCGACGGCCCCTACTTCCAGGGCGACGATGCCTACCTGATCGAAGCCCGGGCGGCGGTCGACCTTCCGGTGCTGCGCAAGGACTTCCTCCTGGACCCGTACCAGATCGTCGAGGCGCGGGCGCTCGGCGCCGATTGTGTGTTGCTGATCATGGCGGCGCTGTCCGATACCGAGGCGCGGACGCTCGCGGACCTGGCCCACGCGCATGCCATGGACGTGCTCGTGGAGGTGCACGACGCCGAAGAACTGGAACGCGCGCTGCCTCTGGAAACGGCGCTGATCGGCATCAACAACCGTAACCTGAAGACCCTCGCCGTCGACCTGGCGACTGCCGAAACCCTGGCGCCGCTGGTGCCGCGTGACCGGCTGATCGTCGGCGAGAGCGGGTTGTCGAGCACGGCCGACCTGCAGCGGCTCGCCGCCTGTGGGGTCCTCTGCTTTCTGGTCGGCGAGGCGTTGATGCGGCAGCCGGATGTCGCCGCGGCGACCCGCGCGCTGCTCGCTTCTCCCTGACGGGAATTTGACGCGCCGGCCGTGAGCGCGATTGCGGGGAACGAGCGCCGCTGCTACGCTCAACTCCCCCCTGAAGACCGCCGCTGCGCGCAAGGGCTTCGCCGATCGATGGCCGACCTCACGCATTTCGACGCCGAGGGCAACGCGATCATGGTCGACGTCTCCGACAAGGACGTCACCGAACGCATCGCCACGGCCGCCGGCAGCGTGCACATGCGCCCCGAGACGCTGGCGCGAATCGTCGACGGGCGGATCGCCAAGGGCGACGTGCTGGCTGTCGCCCAGCTTGCCGGGATCATGGCGGCGAAACGGACGCCGGAGTTGATCCCGCTCTGCCATCCCCTGCCGCTCACCTCGGTCACCGTCGGCCTTGCCTGCGATCCGACGCGCAACGCCGTCGACATCACGGCGACCTGCAAGCTGAAGGGGCGCACCGGGGTCGAGATGGAGGCGCTGACCGCGGTGACGGTCGCGGCGCTCACCGTCTATGACATGTGCAAGGCGATCGATCGCGGCATGCGCATCGGCGAGGTGCGCCTGGTGCACAAGGCGGGCGGCAAGTCCGGCCCTTACGAGGCATCCTGATGCTGGCGGTGGCCGATGCCGAGGCCATGGTGGCCGCCGCCTTCGAACCTCTCGCCGCGGAGCAGGTTGCCGTGTCCTCGGCGCTTGGTCGCGTGCTGGCCGAGGACGTGCGGGCGCGCATCGCCCATCCGCCGGTCGACGTGTCGGCCATGGACGGCTACGCGGTGCGTGCTGGCGACGTCGGCGCGTCGCCGTGTACGCTCAGGCTGATCGGCGAGGCCGCGGCGGGACATCCGTTCACCGGCCGGCTCGGCGCCGGCGAGGTCGTGCGCATCATGACCGGCGCGGCCATCCCGGCGGGTGCCGATGCCATCGTCATCCAGGAGGACACCGAGCGCGACGGCGACGTGGTGCGGGTGCGCGAGACACCGGTGCCCGGCCGATGGATCCGGCGGGCCGGCCTCGATTTCCGCGCCGGTGACGTGCTGCTGGCCGCCGGGCAGCGGTTGAGCGCGCGGGACGTGGCGCTCGCGGCCGCCATGAACATGCCTTGGCTGATGGTCCGCCGGCGCCCGCGCGTCGCCATCGTCGCAACGGGCGATGAACTGGTTATGCCCGGCGAAGCGCTCGACGACGGGTGCATCGTCAGTTCCAACACCCTGGCGCTGGCGGCATTCGTTGTCGCGCTTGGCGGCGAGGCCATCGATCTCGGCATCGCCCGCGACGATGCTCAGGCGCTGCGGACGATCGTCGCCGGCGCCCGCGGTGCCGATCTCCTGGTGACCTCGGGCGGCGCTTCGGTCGGCGACCACGATCTGGTGCGCAGCGTGCTCGGCGAGGAGGAACTCACGCTCCAGTTCTTCCGCGTCGCCATGCGTCCCGGCAAACCGCTGATTTTCGGTCGGCTCGGTTCGGTGCCCATGCTCGGCCTGCCGGGCAATCCGGTCTCCGTCGGCGTCACGGCGCGCATCTTCGTCAAGATCGCCATGGACCGGATGCTCGGCCTTGCGGCCGACGACGGAGCCACCTCGGCGCGCCTGGGCCGTGACCTGCCAGCCAACGACGAGCGGCAGGAATACCTGCGCGCCAGCCTTGCGCGCGACGGCGACGGCGGGCTGGTGGCGACGCCGTTCGACCGCCAGGACAGCGCGATGCTGGGACTGCTGGCCGCCGCCGACTGCCTGATCGTCCGGCCGCCGCACGCGCCGGCGATCGGGCGCGGCACCTCGGTGCCGATCCTCCAGATGCGCCTTGCCGCGATGACCACGTGATCGGACGGGACGGCGATTTTTTCGCTTGACCCGAGGAAGGAACCAAAATAGAACGTATCAGAATGTTTTGTATTTGTTCTGGTCTTGCAAAGCGGCGGGCCGAGGGGATCGCGACGCGATACGCGGGCGGCCGCGGCGTCGCGGTCCAACGGCTGCGGCCTGAAGGAAAGGGGGCGCGGGGATGTTGACCAAGAAGCAATATCAGTTGCTGATGTTCATCGATCAGCGTTTGAAGGAGACCGGCGTCTCGCCGTCTTTCGACGAGATGAAGGAAGCGCTCGGCCTCAAGTCGAAATCGGGAATTCATCGGCTGATCATGGCGCTGGAGGAGCGGAACTTCCTCCGCCGGTTGCCGCATCGGGCGCGGGCCCTGGAGGTCGTGCGACTGCCAGAGAACATGGCGCATGGCGCCCCGCGGACCGTTGTCCCGGCGCTCGTGTCGCCGCTCGGGCCGCCGCTCGGGCCGCCACTGACACAGGTGGCGGACGCGGCAGCCGAGCCGCCGCGGCGGGGCGATACGGACCTGCCCGCCAACGTTGTCAAGCCGCGCTTCAAACGGACGCCTCCGGCGGCGGGCGTCTCCGACGTCGTGCAGCTGCCGCTGTATGGCAAGATCGCCGCTGGCACGCCGATCGAGGCGTTGCGTGATCAGGCGCGGACGGTCGATCTGCCGGCCGATCTGGTCGGCAGCGGCGACCACTACGCGCTCGAGGTGGAGGGTGACTCCATGATCGAGGCCGGCATTTTCGATGGCGACACGGTGATCATTCGCCGCTGCGACAATGCCGAGAACGGCGCCATCGTCGTCGCCCTCGTCGATCGCGAGGAGGTAACGCTGAAGCGGTTGCGGCGGCGCGGCCAGTCGATCGCCCTGGAACCCGCCAACGCATCCTACGAGACGCGAATCTGCGGGCCCGATCAGGTGCAGGTCCAGGGCCGGCTCGTCGGATTGTTCCGGCGCTACTGAGCAGAGCTGAGGGTGGCAGGGCCGGGCGTGGTGGCGCCTTCGTCGGGGTGGTCGCGTGCCTGCCGGGCGAGGCGGGCGTCCCTTCCGTCCTTTCCGTCGCTTCCGTCCGTTCCGTCCGTGCGGTCCGCATCGTCCGTTCCGTCCGTGCGGTCCGCATCGTCCGTTCCATCCGTTTCGTCCGTGCC
>CAZBWP010000004.1:0-28102 GCA_964495295.1 uncultured Rhodospirillaceae bacterium
GTCGTCTTCGTCACGCTGGAGGACGAGACCGGCCAAGCCAATCTGATCATCTGGCTGAAGATCTTCGAACGGTTTCGCCGGGTGGTGCTGACCGCCTCGATGATCGGAGTCGACGGGCCGGTACAGCGCCAGGGTCAGGTCGTCCACATCCTCGCAGAACGGCTGTGGGACTTGACGCCGTGGCTCAGCGGCCTCGCCCGTGATGCTGCTCCAAGCCGCGCCGACGAGGCGAAATTCGACGTACAGACCCGGGATTTCCACTGACGGGCCAACTCGGTCGTATCCTGGTCTCCCCGTAAGCCAAGTGGTAGTTTCCTCCGAGTTCCCTGATCCTGAGGCCCCGGAGGCTCATCGACCGTCATGATCCGACCGACTTGGATGCTCTCCGTCTTCGTTGTCGCCGCCATCGCCACGGCCGCCACCGCCGAAGCAGCCGACCCGAAGCTTCGCCTCTGCACAGCCCGCAAGGATGGCGTCTATTATTTTGCCGGCGAACGCATCGCCGCGGCCGCCGCGAACAATGGGGTCGCCATTGACGTGGTCGAAACCGCCGGCTCGTTATTCAACATGGCGGCCCTGAGAGCGCGCCTCTGCGACGCCGCCATCGCCCAGGCGGACGCCGTGCTCCGGTTCGCGCAACTCTATCGCGGGGACGGCATCGCGCTCACCGAACCGCTCCCGCTGCACCGCGAGTTCGTGCACCTCGTCTGTCGGCACGCCACGGGCATCGCCACCATCAGCGAACTCGCCGCTCGCGGCAGCGCAGCGAGGTTGCTAACCGGCGAACCCGGAAGCGGCAGTACCGTGACGTGGACGGTTCTCAACGCCATGGATCCGCTCTACGGCGGCGTCACGGTCAGCAGTATCGGTCGGTCGCTGGCCGTCGCCACCCTCGCCGACGGCAAGGCCGACTGCCTCCTCCATGTGGCGGGGCTTGGTTCCGGTTACATGGCGGAGGTTGACAGCGCGAACGCCGACCTTCGCATCATCAGCATTGACACCGAGTCCCCGTTGGACGCCGACGTTCTGGGTCTTGCCGTCTACGCACGCGACCAGATTCCCGCCGGCACCTACGCCGGCCTCCAGCCGGCCGCCACACCGACCCGGACCATCAGCATTCAAGCGCTACTGATCACCACGTCACGCTGGGCCGAGCGCCACCCCCAAGGGTACGCAGCTCTGCGCGCCGCGGTGGAGCACGCTCGTCCCGAGATCCTTGGCCTGCCCGGCCAGGAGGAAAATGCCGAAAGTGATTCCCTCCCTGCGCAATGAGCCGATCCCGAAGCGATATCGGTGGCCAGCCGGTTTTCCTTTCTTGGAGCAGCCGAACCCCGCATCAGAACCATAGGTATTGGCGCGATCATCTCATTCGACCTAGACTTTGGTGGTGATGATATCAGGGGGAATCGAACGATGGTGGCCAAGGTGTACACGATCGCACAACAAAAGGGCGGTGCCGGCAAGACGACGCTGGCCGCCCATCTCGCCGTGGCCTGGGCGGCAGACGGCAAGCGCGTCGCGCTCGTCGACATCGATCCTCAAGGCTCCCTCGCCGCCTGGGACCGCGCCCGGGGCGAGGCAGGCGGCACCGGACGCCATTCCTTGACGCTGATCGCCGTCTCAGGCTGGCGGCTCAGCAACGAGATCGAGCGGGTCAGCCGGGACCACGACATCGTTATCGTCGACAGCCCGCCGCATGCGGAAACCGAAGCCAAGCTGGCCGTCCGCGCGGCGAAGCTGGTGGTCATCCCTGTGCAACCGAGCCCCATGGACGTTTGGGCCACCCAGCCAACCATCCGTCTCGCTTCGGAAACCGGAACGCCGGTGCTGATCGTCCTCAATCGCGTGCCGCCGCGCGGCAAGGTCATCGATCAAATGCGCCAGAAGCTCGTCGACCTCGGCTGGCCCGTGGCGTCGGCGCAGATCGGCAATCGCATCGCCTTCGCTGCCAGCATGCTGGAGGGCCTGTCGGTCATCGAGACCGCGCACGCCAGCGCCGCAGCCGCAGAGATCCGCGCGCTTGCGTCGGAAATTGCCGAACACGCTTAGCTGATCGACGAAGGGCACAACAAACCGGAGGATCGCCCGCGCTTGCTCGGGCGGTGGCGGCGTGCCAATGTCCGTGATCGCCTGCTGCGCTTCCCGCCTGCTCGGCCACCACGCCGAGGCGTTGGGAGAGCGTGGCCCGACAAACGGATGGGACACCACAATGTTCAATGCCCAGGAGCTTCTTGGTCAACTGATGGGGGCCGGTATGGCCCGATCAGCCAACGATCGCATCGGCCATGCCATGGGACCGCAGGGACTGGGCGGGAGCGGAAGCCCACTCGGTGCCATTCTCGGATCGCTGGGCGGCGGCACGGGCACCGGCGGGCTCGGAGGACTGGCCTCCAGGGCCGGTGATCTGTTCGGTCAGGCAAGCACGTCCGTACGCAGCGGAGATCCGCTGGCTCTCGGCGGCCTCGCCGCGATCGCCGGAGCGCTCCTCGGCGGCGGCGGCGGCGCGCTCAAAGGGGCAGTCGGCGGCGGCGCCCTCGCCCTGCTCGGCTCACTCGCCTATCAAGCATTGAGGCCGAACGCGCCGGTCGACGAGCAACAGATGCTCAATGAGGCGCCACTCGGACTCCGAGAGGCCCGGACGCCGCAGGAGAAAGCGCAGGTTCAACAAATCGCCCTGCTCGCAATCAGGGCCATGGTCAGCGCCGCCAAGGCGGACGGCGTTATCGATCCACACGAGTATCAGCGCATTCTCGGACAGCTGAAGGAGGCGGGAGCCGATGACGCGGCGCGCGCGTTCGTCGAGGACGAGATGCGTAAGCCGCTCGACGTCGACTCCTTGGTTCAGTCGGTGACACGTCCAGAAGAGGCGGTCGAGATCTATGCCGCGTCGCTGCTCGCCATCGACGTCGACACCGATAAGGAGCGCCAATACCTTCAGATCCTGGCCTCTCGGTTGGGTCTTGGCCCGGACGTTGTCCAGCGCATTCATCAGACACTTGGCGTGGCGGTTTAAAGCCGGAACGACCGATCCAGCGCCCCGTGTCCGGCGTCCCGAATCCGGCGCCCGTGTCCAGTACCCCGCGGGAGGAGGCACCGGAAGGGGCTCAACTTTCCAGTGTCGTCTCCACCCACACTTCCGAGTGCAGGGTGCGATGGACGGGACACTTGTCGGCAATCTCCAAAAGGCGTTGGCGCTGATCGTCATCGAGCGGCCCTTCGATGGTGACGAACCGCCGAACGTGATCCACTTTGCCAGTTTCCGTCTCGCACTCGGCGCAGTCCTTGGCGTGGATCTTGGCGTGACGTAGCGTCACCGACACGCGTTCCAGGGGCAGTCCCTTGTGCTCGGCGTACATGCGCATGGTCATCGTCGTGCAGGCGCCAAGCCCCGCCATCAGCAGATCGTAGGGACCGGGGCCGGTATCGGTTCCGCCGTAGGCGACCGGCTCGTCGGCAAGCAGCCGGTGCCGATCGCCCACGAAGACCATCTGCGCGAACTTGCCCTGCCGCGTTTCCGTCACCGTCACCGCGTCCGGCGGAACCTCGAACGGCGGCGCCGCGACCGGCTTACCCGCTGCCGCCTCGGCGGTCCCAACGTAGCGCGCGGCCCAGGCCGCTATCACGCCGGCGACGTACGCAGAATCCTCGGGACGGCTGATCAGGTGATCGGCATCATCGAGCGAGACGAAGCTTTTCGGATGCTTGGCGGCGATGAAAATGCGCGTCGCATTGTCGATGCCGACGATGGCGTCGCGAGGCCCGTGAAATACCAGCAGTGCGCGCCTGAGCCCGGCAATCTTGGCCTCCAGGCTGTGGGTTTCGATGTCGTCGAGGAAACTGCGGCGAATTCGGAACGAGCGGCCACCCAGGGACACCTCGGCCTCGCCTCGCGCGTCCAGTTCCGGGCGGGCGTCGACGAACAGCCGGGCGACATGGCTCGGCTCGGCAGGGGCCGCGATGGTAGTGACGGCAACGCACTCGGGGATACGATCGGCCACGGCCAGCACCGCGGTCCCGCCCAGGCTGTGGCCAATCAGGATCTTCGGCGCCTCGGCCTCGGACCGCAGCCAATCTGCCGCCGCGACGAGATCGCCCAGGTTGGACGAGAAGTTTGTGTTCTCGAATTCGCCTTCGCTGGCGCCGAGGCCCGTGAAATCGAAGCGGAGCACGGCGATCCCCCGCCGCGTCAGGCCCTCGGCGATGCGTGAGGCCGCCTTGATGTCCTTGCCGCAGGTGAAACAGTGGGCGAAGAGAGCATAGGCGACCGGCTGCCCCACGGGCTTGTCCAGGCGCGCCGCCAAGAGGCTTTCGCCATCGGCCCCGACGAATGTGATCCGTTCCGCACTCCGCGCATCCGCCATCGCGTTTTCCCCTTTTCCCGCTCGCTGACCGTCGTGCGCCGCCTTGAGACGCAACGCCTCTCTATATATGAAGTGGGGCGAGGTAAACGGATCGAGGACGAGATCATGCGCGGCGACGGGGATCCTGCAACGGCGGCGTTCCTTTGGGAGGATCCGCTTCGGCTCGACGATCAGTTGAGCGAGGACGAACGGCTGATCCGTGACACGGCTCGCCAGTACGCCCAGGACAAGCTGATGCCCCGCATTCTCCTGGCGAACCGCGAGGAGCGGTTCGACCCGGAGATCCTGCGCGAGATGGGCTCGCTCGGGCTTCTGGGACCAACGATCCCGCCAGAGTATGGTGGCGCCGGCGTCAGTTACGTCTCGTACGGCCTGGCGGCGCGCGAGATCGAGCGGGTCGACTCCGCCTACCGGTCAACCATGAGCGTCCAGTCTTCGCTGGTGATGTATCCGATCCATGTCTACGGCACGGAGGACCAGCGGCAGCGGTTCCTGCCGAAGCTCGCCACCGGAGAGATGGTCGGCTGCTTCGGCCTGACCGAACCGGATCACGGCTCCGATCCCGGCGGCATGCGGGCCCGAGCGGATCGGGTGGGCGGCGGCTATGTGTTATCCGGCTGCAAGACGTGGATCACCAACGCGCCGATCGCCGATGTCGCCGTGGTTTGGGCGAAGCTCGATGGGCGCATTCGTGGCTTCATCCTCGAACGCGGCATGGCCGGCCTGACAACGCCGACCATCCATGGCAAGTTCTCGTTGCGGGCCTCACCCACCGGCGAGATCGTCATGGACGGTGTGTTCGTACCGGACGCGAACGTCTTTCCAGAGGTGAGCGGCCTGCGTGGCCCCTTCGGTTGCCTCAACAAGGCGCGCTATGGAATTGCCTGGGGGGCGCTCGGTGCCGCCGAGTTCTGTTGGCACGCGGCGCGGAACTACACCCTCGAGCGCAAGCAGTTCGGCCGGCCACTCGCCGCCAACCAGCTCATCCAAAAAAAGCTCGCCGACATGCAGACGGAGATCGCCATCGGCCTCCAGGCGTGCCTGCGTGCTGGCCGGCTCATGGACGAGGGCCGGCTGGCAGCGGAAGGCATTTCGCTGATCAAGCGCAACTCATGCGGCAAGGCGCTGGAGGTTGCCCGCATGGCCCGCGACATGCACGGTGGCAACGGCATCGTTGACGATTTTCACGTGATCCGCCACGTCATGAACCTGGAGACCGTGAACACGTACGAGGGCACGCACGACATCCACGCCCTGATCCTTGGCCGTGCGCAAACCGGCCTGCAGGCGTTCACCTCCAACTGAGGAGCGATCGATCGGAATGACCGACCGCAAGCAACCGACCGAGGAAGAACAACGCCGGCTTGCCGAAGAACGCTGGAATAAGGAGTTCGGCCCGCAGGCTTCGCCCCGCAAGAAGTTCCTGATGATCGCGCTCTTCGTCGTCGCCTTCTTCGGCATCCTTGCCGCAGTGTTCAACACCGCAACGTTTTGAACTGGTTGTCGCCGCCGATCCGTGGCCATGCTTTGTCCGAACCGATGAGTGCTGAGTGTGCCACCGTCTCGCCTTACCCGACGGGCAGTTCCCGCTCGACCAGGGTCGCCCAGTAGCTTGCTCCGATCGGCAGAATCTCATCGTTGAAATCGTACCGGGGGTTGTGCAGCGTGCAGCTTCCCTCGGCGGGGCCATTGCCGATCCACAGATAGGCGCCGGGCCGTTCCTGCAACATGAACGCGAAGTCCTCGGCTCCCATGCTGGGCGCCGCATCGTGTTCCACGTGCCCTGAGCCGACGACGGCAGCGGCGGCAGCGGCGGCGCGTTGGGTTGCTGCCGCATCATTGACCGTCGGCGGGTAGCGTCGTTCGTAGCGGACTTCGGCGGTCGCGCCATACGCTGCGGCAACGCCCGCGACGATACGGCGGATCGCCGGCTCCAAGGACTCCTGTACCCACGGAGCGAGTGCCCGCGTCGTTCCTCCCAGGGTGGCGTGATCTGGAATCACGTTCCAGGCATCACCGGCTCGCATCCGGGTGACCGAAACCACGGCAGCCTCAACGGGATGGATGCCGCGGCTCGGGATCGTCTGTAACGCACCAACGATCGCCGACGCCACGAGAACCGGATCGATGCCGAGGTGCGGCATGGCCGCGTGGGACCCACAGCCGTTGATGACCACTTCGAAAATATCGAAGGCCGCCATCACCGGACCCGGGCGCGCGGCCATCGTTCCGACGGCCAGTCCCGGCCAGTTGTGCAGTCCATAGACGGCCGCGACAGGGAATCGATCGAACAGCCCGGCCTCGATCATCGCTCGAGCCCCGCCTTCGTTTTCTTCCGCCGGCTGAAAGATCAGCTGAACGGTGCCGCGAAACCGTCGCGTCGCCGCCAGATACCGGGCAGCGCCGAGCAGCATCGCCGTGTGGCCGTCGTGGCCGCAGGCATGCATGCGGCCGGGTCGCGTCGAGCGGTGGGCGAAGGAGTTGGCTTCGCTGATCGGCAACGCGTCCATATCCGCGCGCAGCCCGATCGACGGGCCGTCGCCGTTGGCGAGGGTGCCGACGACGCCCGTGCCGGCGAGCCCGCAAGTCACCCGTACGCCGAATTCCTCGAGACGCTTGGTGACGAAAGCCGCCGTATCGTGCTCCTCGAACGCCGTCTCGGGATGCGCGTGCAGGTGGCGCCGCCATGCGGTCATGTCAGGGTGCAACGCGGCGATCCTATCGATCACAGGCATGTATTTGGCGCTCCCAGATGTGGCGATCGTGTCGGCCCCACGCCGCGTGGCGGGACCTCTCCGTTCGCCTTATATAGGCTCTGCATGGTCCGAGGAGGTAACCTTGGAGAAAGCGACCAGCGTCGCCGCATCGTCGGCGAACCGTATCCGCTTTAACCCACTGATCACCTGGCTGATCACCACCGCCTGGGAGCTTCCCGACCCGGGAGCCATTACCGGAGCGTTCGCTCGGGAGATGCGTCGAATCGGCATTCCGCTGATGCGATTGCGGGTGACGTTGCGCCTGCTGCACCCCCAGTTTCTCGGCACCACCTACACGTGGACCCGGAAGACCGACGAGGTGGAGGAGTTCCTGCCGGCCCATGAGATCCTGCAGGACGACATGTTCATCAAAAGCCCGTATCGCAAAATCTTTGAACGGGCCCGAGGACTGCGCCGTCGCATCGACGCGCCGGACGCCGTGCTGGACTATCCAATCCTCAAGGATCTCAAGGACGAAGGGGCTACGGACTACGTGGCGATGCCGCTCATCTTCTCCGACGGCAAGGTCAATGCCATCACCTTGGCGGCGGACCGCGCGGGTGGCTTCACGTCTGTTGAAGTGGAGATGATCGAGGATGCGCTGCCCATGGTGGCACGCCTGTTCGAGGTTCACGCATTACGGCGCACCGCAACAATCATTCTTGAAACCTACCTGGGTCGGCAGACCGGCGACCGCGTGCTTAAGGGCCTGATCCGTCGTGGCGATGGCGAGCACATCTACGCCGTCATCTGGTTCAGCGATCTGCGCGGCTCTACGCGGCTGGCCGAGCGGCTGCCAACGGATCAGTTCCTTGCACTTCTCGACGACTACTTTGAGGCGACAGCCGGCGCGGTCATGGCCCACGGCGGCGAGGTGCTGCGGTTCATCGGTGACTCCGCCCTGTCGATTTTTCCGATTGGCGCCGTCTCGGAGCACCCTGAACAGTGCCAGGCGCACCTGAGTGCCTGCCAGCGAGCTTTGGATGCGGCACGAGACGCCCTGCAGCGGATCGATGCGTGCAACAGCGACCGCCAAAGCAACGGCCTGCCGCTGATCCACTCTGGCATCGGGTTGCATCTGGGAGACGTCGTGTATGGCAACATCGGAACGCGCGAGCGTCTCGAGTTCTCGGTCATCGGCGCTGCCGCGAACGAGGCGGCCAGGCTCGAAGGCATGTGCAAGGTTCTCGGTCGGACGATCCTGATTTCGGAGACGTTTGCGAGAGTCGTTAAGGGCGATCTCGTGTCGCTTGGATATCATGCGTTCCGCGGTGTCTCTGAACCCCAGGAAGTTTTTACTATACCTACAAGATCCTGATATCGGACCCAATCAAAAGGCCCGTCACAGAAGGTGACGGGCCGTACGATTGTCAGCGCGGTTGACGCGAGAACGATACTACATCTGCTTCGGCGGCAGCAGTACGGTATCGATCACGTGAATGACGCCATTGCTCGTCATGATGTCAGCCTGGGTGACAGTGGCATTGTTGATCTTCACGCCGTCGGTAGCGTTCACCATCAATGCCGAACCCTGAACAGTCGTTGCTTCCATTGTCTTGCCGGCGATGTCACCGGAAGCGACTTGTCCCGGAAGAACGTGATAGGTCAGGATGGCAATCAGCTGTTCCTTGTTCTCCGGCAACAGCAGGGTTTCGACTGTTCCCGCTGGAAGTTTGCTGAACGCGTCATCGGTCGGAGCAAACACCGTGAACGGACCTTCGCCCTTCAACGTCTCGACGAGGCCGGCGGCCTGGACCGCGGCAACGAGCGTGGTGAACGATCCGGCCCCGACTGCCGTGTCGACGATGTCCTTTTGACCGCCATGCTGGCCGGCCATCGCCGGCGCCGCAATCACAAGCGCAGCTCCCACTACAGCGGCGCGGATACTCGATAAAATCTTCATGGTTGACCTCCACTCGGATGATAGATGCCGCCGATACGATCGGGGTTTCCGGCGTGGATCAGACCGAATACCCTACTCAGCGCACGGCCTTGTCGTGTGAATGTGGCTACAGCGGCCACGGATCGACTCCGAACATCAGGGGATGCAGGATCAGAAACACAACGAATGCTGCACCACCGAGGCCGATCCGCCACCATCCGATTTCGCGCAGGGTCACGCGCGACCGTCCGGCGATCAGGGCAGCGAACGGCCAAAAAGAGGTTCGCTTCCGGTAGTCGTCCCAGGCGTCGCCGAGCTGTGCTGCCTTCTTCGTGTCGAGCGCCCAGGCACCGACCAGCGCCAGCACCGTGAAACCACCAAAAAAAACCACCGCGGCGGCGTCGCCGCGCGCCAGAGCGTGGACGATCCCCCACAGCGCGACGCCCCACATTACCGGATGTCGGGTGATCTTCTGGATGCCGGAGGGGCCGTTCGCGACGACGGCTCGGCTGTCGGAGCCCGTCGCCGATGGATTGGGCGTCACGATGCCCGCCACGACGAAGTTGAAGGCGATCAGCGTCACCCCGAGGGTGAGGTGTCGCAGCCCCGTTGTCGCTGGCCAGATCTCGACCCAAGGCGCGGCGTTATAGGCCATCGCCATCCAGACAATCAGCGCGATCGACAGCAGCGAATAAGCGACACGAAAACCACGTTCGCCAAGCATCGCCACGAACCTGTCCCGAACGGGGGAACCGGCAAGGACGATGTGGCTTGTCACGAAGACCGTCGTCGCGGCAATCAATTCGATCAGAGACGTTTGCATCCGTCGCTCCTCAACGAGTGTCCTAGCCTTGTCATAGCAGCCCTCGCCACGGTGCAAAGCCATTGTGCCGGCGACGACCTTGCCCGTCCCTGAGATCGGGTCTAATGTCGGTCTGCCTGTTCCCCAGACCGAAACGAACACCGGTGAGACTCAGCCCCGTCCTTGCAGTGCAACACGCTGCAACTCGTCAGTCGCAGCAGCCTGTCGGCGGGTGGGCCGCCGGTTCGAGGCCGCTCTGACCGACGAACGGCTCATGCCGACAGCATTTGGCCAGTGGCTCAGGAGACCTCACCAGAGCCCGAGGAGACAATCCGCATGCCCCAACCAACCGACCTGACCGTTCCCCCCGACCTGACGCAGAAGCGACAAACGGGGGCCATGCGGATGCGGCGGCCCGTTTATGTCGATCTCCTGCCGCCGTGCAACAACGCCTGCCCTGCCGGCGAGAACATCCAGGCGTGGTTGGCCGAGGCACAAGCCGGGCGCTTCCGTGAGGCTTGGGAGATCATCGTCCAGGACAACCCGCTGCCGGCGGTGCATGGCCGCGTTTGCTACCATCCTTGCGAAAGCAACTGCAATCGCGCCAACCTCGACGGCACGGTCAGCATCCACGCCATCGAACGGTTTCTCGGCGATATGGCTCTTCAAGAGGGCTGGGCCGTGCCACATATCGCCCCGCCGTCGAACAAGCGCGTGCTCGTCGTCGGTGCCGGCCCCAGCGGCCTGTCGGCCGCGCATCACTTGGCCATGATGGGTCATACGGTGGAAGTTCATGACGCTGGCCCGATCGCCGGCGGCATGATGCATTTTGGAATTCCCGCCTACCGCCTGCCGCGTGACATCCTCGACGCGGAAGTCGCGCGCATCGCCGCGATGGGCGTCAAGTTCGTGCTCAATCACAAGGTTGAGGATGTCGTCGCCGAGAAACAAGCCGGAGGCTTCGACGCGGTTTTCCTGGCCATCGGCGCTCACCTGTCGAAAAAGACGGACATCCCCTCCCGCGATGCCGGCCGGGTCCTCGACGCGTTGACCTTCCTCAAGGGTGTGGAGACGGGTGAAGGTCCGAAACTCGGCCGTCGCGTCGCGATCTATGGCGGCGGCAACACGGCGATGGACGCCGCCCGCGTCGCCATGCGCATGGGCCACGAACCGATGATCATCTACCGGCGTGACCGTGCCAATATGCCGGCGCACGACTTCGAGGCCGAAGAGGCGATCGAGGAAGGGGTCAAAATCCACTGGCTCCGAACCATCAAGTCGATCGACGAGACGACCTTCACCGTTGAGGAAATGGAAATCGACGAGAATGGCCGACCACGCGCCACCGGGCGCCTCGAGACCTTGGAGGCCGACGACCTGATCCTGGCTCTGGGGCAGGACACCGATACAGCTTTCCTGCGCAAGGTCCCGGGAGTGGCTTTCAACCGCGACGGCACCGTTGAGGTGGACGCCGGCATGATGACCGGTTTCGAAGGGTTGTTCGCCGGCGGCGATATGGTGCCGTCCGACCGGACGGTCACGATTGGCGTCGGGCACGGCAAAAAGGCGGCGCGCCATATCGACGCCTGGCTCAGGGGAACGGTCTACACCGCCCCACCGAAGCACGACGTTGCGGGCTTCGACAAGCTGCACCTCTGGTTCTACACCGATGCCACGCAGCGGCCCCAGGGGCATCTCGATATTGCCAAACGGCGCTCGACGTTCGAAGAGGTGATCAAGGGGCTGAGTGAGAAAGAGGCCACCTACGAAGCGAAGCGATGTCTTTCCTGTGGTAATTGCTTCGAATGCGATGGCTGTTACGGTGCCTGTCCCGAAGATGCCATTATCAAACTGGGCCCCGGACGCCGCTATAAATACAACTATGATCTGTGCACGGGCTGCGCCGTCTGTTTCGAGCAGTGCCCCTGCCATGCCATTGAAATGATCCCGGAACCCGCCGCCCCGTCGCGGTAGCCCCGGAAATCGGCGTCCGCAACCACGCCGTTCAATAAACCTGTCCTGCCGGCACCGCGCCGACGGACCGGGGCCAGAGGTGCCCCGACCCGCAGTTGGAGGAGGATCATGTCCGAACCGATCATGACGACCATCGATGGCAACGAGGCGGCGGCTCATGTCGCTTATCGAGTGAACGAGGTCTGCGCGATCTATCCGATCACACCGTCGTCGACGATGGCGGAACTTGCCGACCAGTGGTCCAGCGAAGGCCGGCCGAACATCTGGGGGAGTGTGCCGGACGTTGTCGAGATGCAGAGCGAGGCGGGCGCGGCGGGGACCGTGCACGGCGCTCTTCAGGCGGGTGCGTTGACGACGACCTTCACCGCGTCACAGGGGCTCATGTTGATGATCCCCAATATGTACAAGATAGCCGGCGAACTCACCTGCGCGGTCTTCCACGTCGCAGCGCGCTCGCTGGCCGCCCATGCGCTGTCGATTTTCGGCGATCATGCCGACGTGATGGCCGTGCGCTCCACGGGATTCGCGCAGCTGGCCGCCGGCTCCGTCCAGGAAGCGCATGACATGGCGCTGATCGCGCAGGTGGCAACGCTCGAGTCGCGGATTCCCTTCATCCATTTCTTTGATGGATTTCGCACCTCGCACGAGGTCAACAAACTGGCACTGCTGCCGGACGAGGTGCTGCGGGAGATGATCGACGACGATCTGGTTATCGCCCATCGCCGCCGTGCGCTGAACCCTGACAATCCCTTCATCCGCGGCACGGCACAGAACCCTGACGTCTACTTCCAGGGGCGTGAAGCCATCAATCCGTTCTATGCCCGGGTGCCGGGGATCGTCGAAAACGCAATGGAGCGCTTCGCAGCACTGACCGGACGTCGCTATCGGCTGTTCGACTATTTCGGTGCCGCCGATGCCGAGCGGGTGATCCTCCTCATGGGGTCCGGCGCCGACACGGCGAGGGAGACGGTCGAGTATCTCGTTGATCGGGGTGAGCCGGTGGGCGTTCTGCAGGTGCACTTGTACCGCCCCTTCTCAGCGGCTCACCTGTTTGCGGCCCTCCCGGCGTCGACCCGGGCGATCGCCGTGATGGACCGCACCAAGGAACCGGGAAGCTCCGGCGAGCCGCTGTATCAGGACGTCGTCGTGTCGCTCGCCGAGGCGGCCGCGACCGGCTCCCTGCCCTTCGCTTCAATGCCGAAGGTGTTCGGTGGCCGCTACGGCTTGTCTTCGAAAGAGTTTACGCCGGCGATGGTCAAACGTGTGCTCGACGAAGCCGCCGAAGCGACACCGAGGAACCACTTCACCATCGGCATCAACGACGACGTCAGTTACACCAGTCTCGACTATGACCCGTCATTCACCACCGAGGGGGACGACGTCTTCCGCGCCATGTTCTTCGGGCTTGGCGCCGACGGCACCGTCGGGGCCAACAAAAACACCATCAAGATCATCGGCGATGATCCCGAGTTCCACGCTCAGGGGTATTTCGTTTACGACTCGAAAAAATCCGGTTCGCAAACTGTGTCGCACGTCCGCTTCGGTCGGCATCCGATCCGATCAACATACCTGATCCAGAGCGCCAACTTCATCGGCTGCCACCAGTTCAACTTCATCGAAAAGATGGACGTTTTGAAGGATGCGGCCGCAGGCGCGACGTTCTTGCTCAACAGTCCCTTCGCTCCCGATGAAGTCTGGGAAAAACTGCCGCGGACAGTTCAAGAACAGATCATCGAAAAAAAGATCAAGTTCTATGTGATCGACGGCGCGAAAGTGGCGCGTGAAACGGGCATGGGAACGCGCACCAATACCATCATGCAGACGTGCTTTTTTGCCATCTCGGGAGTGCTGCCGCGCGACAAAGCCATCGCCAAAATCAAGAAATCCATCGAAAAAACTTATGGCAACAAGGGCGAAGAGGTCGTGCGTCGCAACTTCGAGGCGGTGGACCACACCATCAGTCAACTCCATCAGGTGCAGGTGCCGGACCGCGTGTCCAGCACTTTGGAGTTGCTGGCGGTCGTGCCCGATGAGGCGCCAGATTTTGTCAAGAACGTCACTGCGATGATGATGGCCGGCAAGGGCGACGAACTCCCGGTCAGCGCGTTGCCCATCGACGGCACCTTCCCATCCGGGACGACCCGCTGGGAGAAGCGCAACATCTCGGCCTTCATCCCGGTTTGGGAACCCGAAATCTGCATTCAGTGCGGCAATTGCTCTTTCGTCTGCCCGCACGGCGTCATCCGCAGCAAGCTCTATGACCAGTCCCGCCTCGAGGACGCCCCCGCAGGCTTCAAGGCGGCCCCGATCGACATCCGCGGCTTCCCAGACACACGCTACACGTTGCAGATCTACGCAGAAGACTGCACCGGCTGCGCGCTCTGCGTCGAGGTGTGCCCAGCCAAGAGTAAGGAAGCGACCGGACACAAGGCGATCAACATGGATTGGAAAGAACCGATCCTGGAGCAGGAAAAGACCAACGTCCGCTTCTTCGAGACGCTTCCCGTTAACGAGCGCTCCCGCGTCGACTTTTCCACGGTGCGTGGTGTGCAGTTCCTGGAACCGCTTTTCGAGTTCTCGGGAGCCTGCGCCGGGTGCGGCGAGACGCCCTACGTGAAGCTGCTGTCCCAGCTCTATGGGGATCGGCTGATGGTCGCCAACGCGACCGGCTGCTCCTCGATCTACGGCGGCAACCTGCCGACCACTCCGTGGGCCGTCAACCACGAGGGCCGCGGCCCAGCCTGGGCGAACTCGCTGTTCGAGGACAATGCCGAGTTCGGCTTCGGCATGCGGCTCGCCGCCGACAATCATCTGGCGCTGGCGGTCAGATTGCTCGAGGGCCTGCGCAATCCAGTGGGATCGGACCTGGTGGACCAGATCCTGTCAAATCCGCAGCGCACGGAGTCGCAGATCCGTCAGCAGCGGGCTGCCGTCGATCAGCTCAAGCAGCAACTGGCGGCTCTGGAAGGTGATGCGGCGAAGCATTTGCTCACGCTCGCCGACCATCTGGTCCGCCGCAGCGTCTGGATCGTTGGCGGTGACGGATGGGCTTACGACATCGGCTCCTCCGGCGTCGACCACGTGCTGGCGAGCGGGCGAAACGTCAACATTCTGGTTCTGGACACCGAGGTCTATTCAAATACCGGCGGTCAGGCCTCGAAGTCGACGCCGATGGGTGCGGTTGCCAAGTTCGCAAATGCCGGTAAGCATGTCGGCAAGAAGGACTTGGCCCTCCAGGCAATCTCCTACGGCAACGTCTACGTGGCGCGCATCGCGTTCGGTGCCAACCCGCAACAGACCCTCCTCGCCTTTCGCGAAGCCGAAGCCTACCAAGGCACGTCCCTGATTCTCGCCTACAGCCATTGCATCGCGCATGGCATCAACATGCAGCACGGTCTTGACCAGCAAAGCCGGGCAGTGCAGTCCGGCCACTGGCCCTTGATCCGGTTCAACCCGGAGGTTCGGGCCACCGGTGAGAATCCCTTCTCGCTCGACTCGCCGCGGCCGACGATGGCGCTGCGCGACTACACCGAACAGGAGCTGCGCTATCGCATGCTCGTGCGCACTAATCCCCGCGAAGCGAAGCAGATAATGGAAATGGCGCAGAAGGCCATCGACCAGAAATGGAAGCTCTATGAGGAAATGGCGTCGATGCATCAGAATTGACGCACCGTGTGGGCACATAAGCGTAGCGAGCGTCAGCACCGTCAGCGCCAGGGGACTTTATCATGGATTTGAGCACAACCTATCTCGGCATGCCGCTGAAGCACCCGATCGTCGCATCAGCCGGGCCACTTTCGAGCACCCTCGACGGAATCCGCCGCCTTGAGGATGCGGGCGCTTCGGCGGTGGTCCTGTTCTCTCTGTTCGAGGAACAGATCCAACGCGAGAACGAAGCCTTCGCCCACCTGACAGAGGTCGGAACCGAGAGCTTTGCCGAAAGCCTGAGCTATTTCCCGGACGTCGAGGACTACCACGTCGGCCCGCAAGAATACCTGGACCTCATTCGTCGGGCCTCCGAGTCCGTCGAGATCCCGGTGATCGGGAGCCTCAACGGGGTAACCGACGCCGGCTGGACCGAGTACGCGCGGGAGATCCAGGACGCCGGTGCGAAAGCCCTCGAACTCAACATATTCTACATCCCGGCCGACATCGAGACCTCGGGACGCGATGTCGAGGAGCGGTATGTTCAGATTGTTCGCCACGTAAGCGAAGCCGTTTCAATCCCCGTCGCCGTCAAGCTCAGCCCCTTCTTCAGCGCCACCGGCGACATGGCGCGGAGGCTTGTCGAAGCCGGTGCCGACGGTCTCGTGCTGTTCAATCGCTTCTACCAGCCAGACTTCGACCTCGACTCACTCGAGGTCATGCCGAACCTTGAGCTCAGCCGGGCGAGCGAGGTTCGTCTGCCGTTGTTGTGGATCGCCATTCTCTACGGACGATTGCCGGCATCCCTCGCCGCGACACGCGGGGTCGAAAGTGCCACTGAGGTGGTGAAATACCTGATGGCGGGCGCCGACGTGACCATGACGACGTCGGCCCTTTTGCGGAATGGCGCCGGCTACCTCAAGACGCTAGTCAACGACCTGGAGGAGTGGATGGCCCGACGGGAGTATGAGTCCGTGACACAGATGAAAGGCTCGATGAGCCAGCGCAACGTTGCCGATCCCGGCGCATTCGAGCGTGCGAACTACATCAAGGTGCTCGAAAGCTACAAGAGCCCCTACATGCCGTGAGCGACCTTCCCACGTTAGCGACCTTCGAGCCGCGCAACCCCGACTATCGCGAGCATCTGGAACGCTACGTCGCGGCGCAGAATTATTTGCAGCTGATCGGCGTCGTTCTGACCCGGGCGGACCCTGGCGAGGTAAGCTATCGCGTCGGGTTTCGCCAGGATCTCGGACAACAGGACGGATTCTTTCACGGCGGGGTCATCGGCGGCATCGCCGAGGCGGTGATGGGTGCTGCCGCACTCACCCTTGTTGCCGCGGGCAGCAACGTCGTCGGGGCCGAGTACAAGCTCAACCTGCTCGCCCCAGGCCTTGGTCCAGCGGTTGTCGCCCACGGCAGCGTCGTCAAGGCCGGCCGCACGTTGATCGTTTGCCGCGCCGACGTCTTCGTCGAGGCAGCAAACGGCAGTTCGCGCCTCTGCGCCGTTGCCCAGGGAGCAATGGCCGTCGTTTCCCGATGACCCTGGTCCGCGCTTTTCCTAAACCCCTAGAAGGGCTTGCTGGGCAGCGGCATCGGCGACGAAGTCGGCCATCGTCCCTTGCCAGCGGAGCCGGCCGGTCTCCAGCACCAGCGCGAAGTCGGCAACAGCGGCGGCGAACGCCAGGCTCTGCTCCGAAACGAGAATGGTGAGGCCATGATCGCGCAGGGCACGCACAGCGGCGGCGAGATCGTCGGCGATCTTCGGCGCGAGCCCCGTCACCGGCTCATCCAGCAGCAGCAGCCGCGGATTTCCCATAAGCGTACGCGCGATGGTCAACATCTGTTGCTCGCCGCCGCTGAGCTGGCCGCCCCGTCGGTGCCGCAGTTCGGCCAGCGCCGGAAACAGCGCGTAGACCCGCTCCGTTGTCCAGACCGCCGCGGCGTCCGACGAACGGCGTCGTCCGACCTCCAGGTTTTCGGCGACGGTCAGGCCCGTGAAGATCCTGCGGCCTTCCGGGACGTAGCCGATGCCAGCGCGCGCCAGCACGTGCGGTTCGAGGCCGTTTCGCCTTTGCCCATTAAAGACGATCACGCCGGCGGCAGGCGGCGTCAACCCGATGATCGCCTTCAACGTCGTCGATTTCCCGGCGCCGTTTCGCCCGAGCAGCGCCGCGGCCTCGCCTCGGCCCACCGAAAAGCCGATCCCGAATAGCGCCTGCGCGGGCCCATAAAAGACGTCGACGTCGATCAGGTCCAGCATCAGGCGCTGCCTTTGACCGGCCCGAGATAGACATCGCGCACCCGCGCGTCGGCGCGAACCGCCTCGGGTGTACCCTCGGCGATCAGGCGCCCCCGATCCAGCACCAGCACCCGATCGGCGTGGCCGAACACGATGTCCATGTCGTGCTCCGTGAACAGCACGCCAAGCCCCCGGTCGGCAGCGAGCGTGTCGACCAACGTCATCAAGGCTCGCCGTTCGCCAGCGGCAATGCCGGCCGTCGGTTCGTCCATCAACAACAGCGAAGGCTGACGGGCCAAGGTCATTGCCAATTCCAATCGCTTGAGATCGGAATAAGCGAGCCTCTCGGCCGGCAGGCCGGCGGAGGCGGCGAGACCGACCCGATCGAGCAGCGCGTCCGCCTCAGCGATCCGAAATCGGTCGGCGCGAGTCACCGAGGACCACAGGCGGCGATGCCGGGAAAGCAACGCCACCTGCAAGTTCTCGCGAACCGTCATTGAGCGGAACACTGCCGCAATCTGAAAGGTGCGCCCAAGGCCGAATTGGCAGATCGCGTGCGCGGACTTTCCGGTGATGTCGCGGCCTGCGAGATGCACGCTCCCGGCGTCGGGTTTCGCCTGTCCGCCCAGGGCGTTGAAGCAGGAGGTTTTGCCGGCGCCATTGGGGCCGATGAGTGCCACCCGCTGGCCCGCCGCGACGGTGAAGTCAACGCGGTCAACGGCGATCACCGCCCCATAGCGCTTGACCAGTCCCGCGACCGCAAGCAGCGTCATCGGCGTCTGGCCACCGGTCGCCGCGCCAGCAGCGTTTCGGCGACGCCATTGGGAAAGCGCAGCACCACGGCGATGACGATCAAGCCCAAAGCCGCTCGCCACAGATCCGTGTTGCTGCGCAATCCCGTTTCCAGCGCCGTGAAAGCTGCGGCCCCAACCACCGGCCCGATGATCGTCTGCAGACCGCCGAGGAGGAGCATCACGAGTCCGTCAACGGAAACGGGAATCTCCAGGACGGCGGGAGAAACGCTGCCCTTCAAGAAGGCATACAGGCCGCCGCCCATGCCCGCCGCGGCGCCGGCGAGCCCGAACGCCGCCCAGCGCATGCGCCGGACGTCGATCCCGAGGGCCGCGGCGCGATGCTCGGCATCGCGGCCGGCGCGCAGGGCGACCCCAAACGGCACGACGGTGGCGCGCCGAACGACGACGATGGTGATGCCGCATAGCAGCAGCGCAAGGAAGTAGAAGTTGGTTGCATCGCGCGCCCATGGGGCCGGCCAGACGCCCGGAATGCCATTATCGCCCCCTGTGACCTCGTACCACTGGAACGTCACCGACCAGAGGATCTGGGCGAACGCAAGGGTCAGCATGGCGAGATAGACGCCGGAGCGTCGCACGCAGAACCAGCCGACGACCAACGCGCCGATGGCGGCGACGATGGGGGCGGCGACCAACGCCAGCGACATCGGCGCCTCGGAATGCTTGACGAGTAGCGCCGCCGCATAGGCGCCGAGGCCCAGGTAGGCGGCGTGACCGAAGGAGATCATGCCAGCGACGCCGATCAGGAACTGCAGCCCGGCCGCGAACGCGGCAAAGACGAAAATTTCCGAAGCGAGGCGCAGGGTGTAGTCGTCAGCCACCAGAGGCAACGCGATGAGCGCCAGGGCAATGACCGAGGACGCCGGGAGGAGCCAAGTCAGCGTCGCCGGCGGCCTGGAGTCCGCCGCCGCCGCTGTCTCATGCCGGTCCGCTTTGCCGAGCAACCCTTGAGGCCGGACGATCAGCACAACGGCCATGGCGAGAAACGTCAAGACCAGGGTGATCTCCGGGAGAATCAAGATGCCGAACGCTTGCAGCTCGGCAATCAGCAAGGCCGCGAGAAACGCCCCGAGCACACTGCCCATGCCGCCGATAACGACCACCACGAAAACCTCGGCGATGATGCTGAAATCCATCGCCAGGTTGGCCGGCTCTCGCGGCAGCTGTAGGGCCCCGCCGAGACCGGCGAGAAATGCGCCGAGAAAGAACACAGAAGCGAACAGCCAGCGCCGGTCCACGCCCAGCGCTGCCGTCATTTCACCATCCTCAGTGGCCGCACGGATCAGAATCCCCCATCGCGAACGATGCAGCAAAAGCCAGAGACCAACGAGCGTCGTCAAGCCGAGGGCGATCAGCACGAAATCCCACACCGGCACACGATCACCGAGAATGGTAACGGCCCCGCCCACCACCGGTGGCAACGGGCCGAGCAGGTCCTCCGGGCCCCAGAGCCACAGGGTGACATCCTGGACGACGAGCAACACTCCGAATGTGGCAACGAGATAGACCAGCTCGGGCGCGCCATAGAGGCGGCGGATGAGGAGCCGCTCCATCAGCATTCCGAGCACTCCGACAACGATGGCCGATCCAAAGAGCCCCGCCCAGAAGCCAACAACGCCCCCGCCGGTCCAGTCGATCAGGGTGTATGCCAGATAGGCGCCCAGCATGTAAAAGGAGCCGTGCGCGAAGTTGATGATCCTGGTGACGCCAAAAATGACCGTCAGGCCGGACGCCACGATGAACAGCGCCGACGCGTTGGCGAGGCCCGTGAGAAACTGGACGATGACGAAGCTCATGGACGCGGGTGATCCGATCGGATCCTCGCCGCTTGCCGGTCGGCAGCGCGGACGCGGCTCAGTTTGCCGGACGTTTTGCCGCCGCCTCGTCGGGCGGCGGCAGGTAGTCCACGCCGTCGCCGAAACGCCAGTCAACCATGCGCGGCATGCCGTCCTGCACGG
Source organism: uncultured Rhodospirillaceae bacterium (assembly GCA_964495295.1). Taxonomy (GTDB): domain Bacteria; phylum Pseudomonadota; class Alphaproteobacteria; order Rhodospirillales; family Defluviicoccaceae; genus CAZBWP01. The sequence goes on from CAZBWP010000004.1 coordinate 20,433, forward strand.
TCAGCCGTCCGACGAACGTGCCCATCGTGCTCTGTTGATCGGCGACGCGGAAGGTCACGGGACCGAGCGGAGTGTCAAGTTCCAGGCCACGCAACGCCGCAGCAACGGCTTCGGCGTCCGTTGAGCCGGCCTTCGCGATCGCCGCGGCGATGGTCTTCAGCGCAACGTAGCCGACCACAGAGCCAAGTCGAGGATAATCGTTGAACCGCTGCTGATAGGCTTCGCGGAACGCCGTATGCTCCGGGGTCTCGATTGCATACCAAGGATAGCCGGTAACGATCCAGCCTTCCGGCGCTTCGGCACCCAGCGGATCGATCCAGTCCGGCTCCCCAGACAGCATGCTGACGACCGGCCGGTCGTCGAACAGACCGCGCAGCCCCCCTTCCCTGACAAACTGCGCCAAGTCCGAACCAAAAGTGACGTTGAAGACGGCATCGGGCTTGACGCGAGCCAGCGCCCGCACGGTTGCGCCTGCATCGATCTTGCCGAGCGCCGGCCATTGTTCGCCAACCCATTCGACATCGGGTCGACGCGCACTAAGCAGGGTCCGGAATGCGTCCACGGCAGATTTTCCGTATTCATAGTTCGGCGCGACGGTGGCCCAGCGGATGGCGGGCAGCTTCGCGGCTTCCTCGGCCAGCATCGCCGCCTGCACCCAGGTCCCTGGTCGCAGCCGGAAGGTGTACGGATTGCCGGACTCCCAGACGATGGCATCGGTCAGCGGCTCGGCCGCAATGAACGGCACCTGGCGTTGGTTGGCGTAGTCGGCAACGGCGAGACCGACATTGGAGAGCAGCGTGCCGACCAAGATCACCACGTTCTCGCGGGACACCAGTTCGTCTGCGACGGTCACCGCGTCGCCGGGCCGGCCGCCATCGTCCTTGGAGATCACTTCGAGCGGACGGCCCAGCACGCCGCCGGCAGCATTGATCTCGTCGAGCGCCAATCGCCAGCCATCACGATAGGGGAAGGTGAAGGCCGGGAACCGCGTGTAGCTGTTGAGTTCGCCAATGCGGATCGGCTCGACGGCGCGGACGTGCGAGCCACCCCACGGAACCATCAGAACGCCGAGACTGAGGGCGATGATCGCCCGTCGGAGCCAGAACCCGCTCATGAACAGCGTCTCCCCGTTGTCTGCCCGCGCGTGCACCGTCGCACGCCACCACCCGGTCCTAGATATCGCCTGCGCCGGAGCCGACGCAACACCGGCGCGTCTCGACAATCCGCCAGCCAACAGATATGCGATGAGACCTCCTATGGGATGTGGTCATGGAATGGGTTTTTCTCGGTTTCGCCATCCTTTTTGAGATCACGGGCACGGTGTGCCTGAAGCTGTCGGAGGGCTTTTCGCGCCTTGCGCCGACGCTCGTGATCTTTCCCGCCTATGCGGTCAGCTTCACCTTTCTGGCACTGGCGGTGAAAGTCTTGCCGATCAGCGTTGCCTATGCCATCTGGTCCGGCGTCGGCACCGCCGTGATCGCGCTCATCGGAATTCTCTGGCTGCGCGAACCGGCGAGCATCGCCAAGCTGCTCTGCATCGCCTTAGTCATCGCCGGCGTTGTCGGGCTGCACCTTGTTGAGCGCGCGGGCGGGTCGGAATGAGATCCCCCCGCCTCCCCGAAACGGTCAGCTTTGCTTGCGGTGTGTGGACACAGGTCTTTAGGGTACCGGCCGCATCCAGGATCCGGCCTGCCCTGTTCCTCGATCGTGACGGCGTCATCGTCGAGGACGTGGGCTACCTGCACAGGACCGAGGACGTCCGCCTCATGCCGGCAGCGGAGAACGTCATCGCCGAAGCGAACGCGTGCGACGTAATGGTCGTCGTTGTTACCAATCAGTCGGGCATTGGCCGCGGCCTTTATGGCTGGACCGAGTTCGCGGCCGTGCAGGACACGATCGTTGCAAGGCTGGCGGCCGCGGGAGCGCAGATTGACGCGGTCTATGCCTGTCCGCACCATCCGGAGGCCATACCGCCCTATCGGCATCCGGATCCGCCGGCACGCAAGCCCAATCCGGGCATGCTGTTGGCGGCCGCCGAGGCTTTGCCCATCGATCTCTCGACCTCCTGGATTATCGGTGACCGCGGCTGGGATCTGGAAGCCGGCCGACGGGCCGGTCTGGCGGGTGGCGTGCTCATCCGCGCCGCCGCCGGGTCGCCGGAGGACGGGATGATTGCCCGGACGCCGCTCGGCGGCGGCTTCTCATTGCGGCACGGGCGTTCAATCGCCGACGCCCTGACCCTGCCACTATTCGGCGCGGGCGCTCACGTGCGTCCGTAGTGGATGACCTCGGTCCAAACGCCTTCCAGACGCCGGAGCGCGCGGCAGAGGCTGTTGATCTCGGAGCTGTCGAGGTCGTGCTGGGCAAGACTTCCGGCGATCCGCTCCTCCAAACGCCGAATGTGTTCGACTACGGCGCGCGCCTTGTCGGTGAGGACGATGGTGACCGATCGCCGATCGTGGTCGGCGCGTCGTTGCACGAGAAAGCCCATCTCCGTAAGCTTCTTGATGTTGTAGGAGACGTTTGAGCCTTGATAGTAGCCGCGCTCGATGAGATCCCGGATCGTGATCTCCTCATCGCCGATGTTGCTAAGCAGGAGCGCCTGGACGCCATTCAATTCACGAAGTCCGAGGCGGGTCAGCTCGGCGCGCAGCACATCAAGGAAGCGTCGGTGGAGACGTTCAATAGCGCGGGTTAAATCGAGATAGTCGCGCCGCAACGATGCGGCGTCCGATTGTTCCGAAGGGTCCGTGGCGAGATCGGCGGACTGCTCAATAAGATCCAAAGCGGTCAAGGCACTCTCCTTGCTTGCTGTCCGTTGTCGTCCGAGCAGGATACCTGCCTATTGCGAGGCATCCCGTCTGATCGATCCAACCTTGCGTGCCAGTGGTTCGATGCCAACGGACGAGTCCCATCCGTTGGCTGAATCGAACCACCAGATCGATAGCTTCGTGGATCGACCGATCTGACGCTTGGGAACCAAGCGTCAGTTCCGATCCACTAGCGGCGCAGTGGGACGCAGCGCGTCGCTTCGCTCCAGGTCGACGCCCCATGAGGGTTTCGACGGTATGCGGTGTCCGCCTGCGACCACGGCGATAGTGTGGCGGGCACCCGCCGCCGGCATGGCGATGCCTGCTGCACCTCGTCCGGTCATTCGCTCTTCCGTTCTCGATGGTTGCCTCGGGTACGACAACTGGGACTACGGGCTTCCTGGCCACGAGGCCTGATATAACCCATACGGGGTATATCGGAATAATACGGCATCGCAGAAAGTTGAGCAAGATGCTTCTAAACCTTTTCCAATGCGATCAGATGCTGCGGCTGCCGACTGGACCTTCCTGACCGAAAGCCTCCCGCAACCCTCGCCCGAAATTATCGAAAAATCCAGGAAAATTGCGACTATCAGGAGCGCTTCGAGAGACAGGCGTCGTAAAAGCTGAAATTTCCTGTGACTGCACTCATTATGCTTGCATTGTTTATGGTATGTTCGTATTATGTTCCATGTCAGCAAGCGGATGACGTGCCGCTTGCATCCGGGCCCGAGCGCGCAAAAAGGCACCACGCGTCTGGGTCGTTGCCTCGATAGAAATCACCAGGCCGCGAAAACAACGGTCGCCCCAATGACGGAGAGAGGAACGATGACCGACCTTTCGATGCACGGGCGGACGTGCACCCGTTCAACCCATCAGCGCCACCCCTCGACCGGACGTTCGAACACTGCGTTCGGCGGCCAGCGCCAGCCCGCCCTGCTTGACGCGGAAACCGAAGTTGACCTGATTGTCCGTTGGCGCGACGGGCGCGACGCAAAAGCGCTCGATCGCCTTGTTACCAGCTATCAGTGTCTTGTGAACAAGATCGCCGCCCGCTATCGCGCTTCAGGCGTGCCCATGGAAGACCTGATTGCTGAGGGCAACGTCGGACTGATGCATGCCATCGGTCGTTTCGAACCGGAACGCGGCTTTCGCCTGTCCACGTATGCCATGTGGTGGATCCGGGCGGCGATCAGCGATTTTGCCCTTAATGCATCGTCAATGGTCCGGGTCGTAAGCTCGGACCGTCAGAAGCGGATATTCTTCGCGCTTCGCCGGATGAAAGCCCGGCTGGCCAGTGCCGAGCGCGAGCGGGTATCGGACGAGTCCGTCGAGCGATTGGCCGACGATCTGGCAGTGGCTCCCGCCGAGGTTGCCGAAATCCGGGACTGGATGGATGGCCGTGATCTTTCCATCAACGTCGCGGCTGGTTTCGATAATGACGGCTGTGAGGAATGGCAGGATTTTCTCATCGATGAGACGACCAATCCAGAGGCCGCTGTCATCGCCGAAGACGAAGCCAACAAGCGCCGGGGGCTGATGGATCGAGCCTTGGAGACCCTCGACGATCGGGAACGACAGATCGTCGTCTCCCGCCAACTCAGTGACGACCCCTGCAAGCTGTCCACCCTTGGCGAACGGTATGGCGTGAGTCGCGAGCGGGTGCGACAGATTGAGACGCGGGCTTTGCAGAAATTGCGGCAGCGGGTGCGCGAGTTCGCGGCGGCGCAGGGGATGCTGGACGACGGCGGGGCATGACATCGCACATCCCCGAAGGGTGGCGGCTGCTATGAGCCGCCACCGGTGGACAACATGTCTGGTGATGATCGGCTGAACTTATTATATCTCGGTTTCATTTTTTGCCGCCTCCTTTCGTGCCCCGTCTGCCTCCCGTGGCTGGCCGGGCAGGTGCGTGACCGAAGGTTGGCGTTCCCCGATCACGCGCAGGGAGACGGTGGAGTGGTTGGTGTTCGGCGGGTGCCACAGTTGCGGCAAACAATTGCTTTTGCCGGCGTTCTGGCTGGATTGCTCGCGTTTTCGGGGTGCAGCGGCGAGCCGCCGTCTTACGCCCTGCCGACCGACGGCGGCGGAGGCGCGCCGCTGGCTCAGACGCAGTCACATGCGTTGGCCCTCGCGCGGTTCGACGAGATCTTCAGCCGCTATGCCACCAACCCGGGGGACTCACGCCAGCGAAAGCACTTCCGCGATGCGTTTCAACGTGTTCGCGCGGAGTACGTGGAGAACGTCCCCGACGAGGACCTGATCAACGCGGCCATCGCCGGCATTGAGGAAAAGGGCCCCGCTCCCGGAAGCTTGCCGCCACGGGAACTGGTGGAAATCGCCCTCGACGCGATGACATCGTCGCTCGATCCGCATTCCACCTACCTGAACGCAGACGAGTTACGCGATACCGAGATCTCCCTGACCGGCCGGTTCGGCGGACTAGGCATTCGAGTTGCCAGGGAAGATGGCGAGATCCGCATCATCTCACCGATCGAGGGAACGCCCGCTGACCTCGCGGGGATCAAAGCCGGGGACCGTGTGACGCACGTGGACGGCCAGCCAGTGGCGGCGATGACGCTGATGCAGGCGGTCAACGCCATGCGTGGCGAGCCCGGGACCCGCATCGTCCTGAAAATCAAGCGAGGCTCGCGGCCGCCCTTCGACGTCACCCTCACGCGGGCCGTGATCAACATCCAGCCGGCCCGGTGGTCGACTTACGGCACCGTGGGTTATCTCCGCATTGTCAACTTCAACGTCAATTCGGCACAAGAGGTGGAGAATGCCGTCGCACAGATCCGGCAGCATCTCGGCACCCGTATGACCGGCTTGGTCATCGACCTGCGGCGCAACCCCGGCGGAGCGTTCGGCCAAGCGATCCAGATCGCCGACTCCTTCCTCGATGAGGGGACCATCGTCGAGGTACGCGGTCGCGGCGGCCAGACGTTGCGTGAACATCGTGCGACGCGGGGCGACCTTGTCAGCGGCCTGCCTATCGTGCTGCTCATCGACGGCGGATCCGCGTCCGCCTCTGAAATCGTCGCCAGTGCTTTGCAGGACCATAGCCGAGCATTGGTGATGGGGTCGCGCTCGTTCGGAAAAGGGTCGGTGCAGACCCTCCTCCGTTTGCCGGAGGAGGGGGCCGTGAAGCTGACCACCGCCCTTTACTATGCGCCATCGGGTCGCTCCATCCAGGCCATGGGAGTGGTGCCGCAAGTCGACTTGGTCAACCCCGACGGGGCGGAGGTCGCAGTGGCCGACGACGTGGTGCGTCGCGAGTCCGACCTGCCCGGTGCGTTCCCGTCGCAGGGCAGGCAATGGTCCGCCGAGAGTTCGCGGATCGATACGAGCATCTGTCCACCCCTCGGTAGCCCGGAAGACCGGGAAGTCGGTTGTGCGGTCGCGGTCCTCCGGGCGGGATCCGTGGAAGAGTTTCTGACGACGACGCGCGTCCGCGGCGGCGACGGATGACCGGGTCGCGCTGACTCCCCTTCCCCATCAGTTGCGGCTTGCTCGCGGCTGCTTAGGTGGGTCGGTGACCCTGAGGTTGGTGCTGGTGGGTTCCGCCCGGTACGTCGGCCGACACGAGCCGCAAGACCCCGTCGCATAGGATGAACCGGCACTGCCGCTTAAAGGGGAAAGCGGCAGATCCCCGCCGCCGTGCCGCCGATATCCAGGCGTTTGAGCCCACCCGACATGACGTCGGCGAGCATCGGTCCAACCCGTATCCGGCCGTGTCCCCTCGTTCCATGACGCGATGATGCGACCAGCTCGGCCACGACCCAACGTCCATCAGCATCGGGCTTGGCACCGCCGGTGATCTGCACCCGGCCGCCGGCCGGGATTCCAAGCGCTTCAGCCAGCGCCGATCCGGACGGCTCAGACGGGCCTTCCCGACATTCCTCTGCGCAAAAAATACTCGTTATACGGGCTATATTATGCCGTTGACATTATATTCGGTTGTAGTACGCTACCCATACGGGTTCAATTTGTTGGATTTCGTGTTATGCGTGTTTTCCGAAGCCGTCGCCGAAACCTCCTCCGCCTCGCCTTCTGCGCTGTCGCGCTCCTTGTCGTGTCGTGCGCAAGCGGCCCGGTCCAGGCCACCGGTCCGGTACGCGCGAGTTTCTTCGAAAGCCTGGAGGTGCGATTGACCGACCTGCACCGCTTTGCCAAGTGGCAGACTGCGCTGGAACGCTCCGCTGCCGAACGGCTTGCCGTAGCCGATCAGCCCTGCAGCGAAGCAGGGTCCATCGCTTGCCGGTATCAGGAATGGCAGCAGCTTCTGGACGGCCTGCGCGGCCTCGGTCGCTGGCAGCAGCTTGATGCGGTCAACCGCTTCATCAATGAGCACCCCTACCGATCCGACCCAAGCAACTGGGGCGTTCCCGACCACTGGGCGACCCTCGGCGAGTTCTTGACCCGCTCGGGCGATTGCGAAGACTATGCGATCGCGAAGTTCCTATCGCTGAAGGATCTGGGGTGGAGCGATGCCGAACTGCGGCTGGTCGCGGTCGAAGACTCGAAGCTCGGCATCGGACACGCCGTGCTCGTCGTCTTCCTGGACGACCGGACCTGGGTGCTCGACAATCAGACCGACGCGGTGCTCGCCACGGACGCCGTCGGCCACTATCGCCCGGTCTACTCGATCAACGAAAGCGCGTGGTGGCTGCACCGCCACGCCGGCCGCGCTTGACCCGGCCCGTTCCAGCCGTCGCCGCAGAGTCGAACCGACCGCGAGGGGCCGGTCCGAACTGCGTCGACGCTATCCGATTTTCATCCTCGTGCCTTTGGGTCGACGCTGGTCTTAGTCGAGCCCTCGGGCCAGCGTGCGCGGCAATACCACCTTCCTCTGGTAGA